>JBDTCL010000282.1:0-5026 GCA_039923595.1 Antricoccus sp.
ACCGAGGATAGGTCGACGTACCACCTTGAAACCTCCGAGAAAATCAAATGAAAGCGCCAGCGATAGCTAGCGGTGAACAATTCATCTGGTGGCAGAAAATTACCGGATAGACGGCTCAGAACCACCATCGCGACGCGCTTCGTGACCGAACAGTGACTTTTGACCTTGACTTTTAACTTCGAACGTACCTAAAACGCCAATTTATGCAGACTTAGTTATCGAACCGAAACCATTGTTCAGGAGGATGTTTTGCCTGGCATATTGTCGATCACGACTTGTGCGACGGCTTTCATGGTGGTTCGGCGTTCCATCGCTGTCTTCTGAATCCAGCGAAAGGAGGCAGCTTCGGTGAGCTTGTGCTCGTTCATCAGCATCGCTTTTGCGCGATCGATCAGCTTCCGGGTTTCCAAGCGATCTGTCACTTCGAGAACTTCATGCTCGAGGGCGACCATTTGATCAAACCGGGCGAGTGCCATCTCGATGGCAGGTACTAAGTCAGCCTTCTGGAACGGCTTCACCAAGTAGGCCATTGCGCCTGCCTGGCTGGCCCGCTCGACGAGCTCACGCTGGCTGAAGGCGGTGAGCAACACGACCGGCGCGATCTTCTGCGCACCGATCTTCTCCGCAGCTGCGATTCCGTCCATCCTGGGCATTTTGATATCCATGACAACAAGATCCGGGCGCAGCTGCGTGGCTAGTTCCACAGCCTCTTGACCGTCGACGGCTTCGCCGACAACGTTGTAGCCCTCTTCAACAAGCATCTCTTTCAGATCAAGACGGATCAGCGCTTCGTCTTCGGCGATGAGCACTCGGGGCGCGGTACGTTCTTCTGGTCGGGGCGATGTCCCGGTCGTCTTCGAAGACGACGTTGCCTGACCGGTGGCAGATCCGGTTTTTTCTACCATGACATCCCTCCTCGTTGCTCGCTCGTATGCACTCGATACCCTATCGGTGTTCAGTGCATAAGGCTCTACGGGGACCCGTAGCCCAACGGCAGAGGCACGGTGCTCAAACCACCGCCAGTGTCGGTTCGAATCCGACCGGGTCTACAGATAGCCGTGACCAGGCAGTTCGCTGCCCGGTCACGGCGCTAGTGAGTCAGACCCAACATCGTCGCCGCACCCAGGAGGTCAGAATCCATGGCGCAGCCACACATGAGCCCAGAAGAATTTCGTGCTCACGGACACGAGGTGATCGACTGGATCGCCGATTACTGGACCCACATCGCCGAGTACCCCGTTTTATCGCGCGTCGTCCCAGGCGAGATCCGTGACCAGCTGCCTACCGCAGCTCCGGCCGAACCGGAGTCGTTCGACAATATTCTCGCCGATCTTGACAGCGTCATCATGCCTGGAATCACGCATTGGCAGCATCCGGCATTTTTTGCCTACTTCCCGGCTAATTCCTCGCCCGCTGCCGTCTTGGCTGATCTGCTGTCCTCGGGCATCGGCGCCCAGGGAATGATTTGGTCGACCTCACCTGCAGCCACGGAGCTTGAGCAAGTCGTTCTCGATTGGTTGAGTACCGCGCTGGGCCTGCCCGTTGCCTTCAAGAACACTGGGTCAGGCGGTGGCGTAATCCAGGACACCGCCTCAACCTCGACCATGACCGCGATTCTCGCTGCGCTTCATCGAGCAAGCGCTGGCTCGATCCGCGAGAGCGGAGTGCGTGCCGACCAGTACGCCTTATATGCCTCGACGCAGGCTCACTCATCGGTCCTCAAGGCCGCGATGATGACCGGCCTCGGTGCCAACGCAGTGAGAGAAATCTGCGTCGACCCCGCGACCCAGGCGATGAATCCACAAGCTCTGCGCGAGGCACTGCTGACCGATCGCGAAGCAGGGGTGCTCCCGGTGCTTGTCGTGTCAGCGGTCGGCACCACGTCCACGTGCGCGATCGATCCGACAGCTCAAATCGGTGCACTCTGCCGGGAATTCGGAGCCTGGCTACACGTCGACGCTGCCTTCGCAGGCGTGGCGGCAATCTGCCCCGAATTTAGATATATCAACGATGGTGTCGCCGAGTTTGCTGATTCGTATGTGACTAATCCGCACAAATGGATGTTGACGACCTTTGACTGCAGCACTTTTTGGGTACGAGATCGTTCCGCGTTGGTTGATGCGTTGAGCATCCTGCCGGAGTATTTGCGTAATCATGCCTCAGAGTCCGGCCAAGTCGTGGATTACCGGGATTGGCATCCGCAGCTCGGCAGACGATTTCGCTCGCTGAAATTGTGGACGGTTTTGCGGACGTACGGGATTAGCGGAGTCGCACAGCACATTCGTTCCGGAGTGGCGATGGCGGCGCAGTTCGAGGAGTTTGTTCGCTCGGATCCGCGCTTCGAGCTGCTCACGCCACGATCTCTTTCAGTAGTTGTTTTCGGCCTTGTCGATAGCGACCGCACGATGGAGCTGATGGAGAGGGTGAATCAGTCCGGGAAGGCTTATCTCACCCACACCAAAGTCGAGGGCAAGCCGGCTATGCGAATGGCGATTGGCGGAGTGTGGACCGAACCCGAACACGTGCGAGCTACCTGGGAACTATTGCAGCAGCTCGTTTAAATTACCAAACCTGCGGCATGGTTTGAGCGATCCATTTCACCAACGCAGCATTGACCGCAACTGGCTGCTCTTGAGCCATCCAGTGCCCGGAATCGACGATATGTTCAGTAAGGTTCGAGCAGACCTGACGCATCGGCTCAGCCAACTCCGATGCGACCGTCTGACAGATGGCATCGTAGCGCGCGTGCAAAAACAAAACCGGCATCTCTAGCCGGCCACCGTTTGCTGCCCGCTTGGCATACTCACCGTTGGTGGCATGGTTCATATACCAGGAGTCTGGACCAAAAAATCCGTTACGTTGCAAGGCTGCGGTATACGCAGCATGGTCTTGGACGCTGATGACCTTGAAGTCTTGAGGGACATCCGGACACGGTCCGCCGCCGAACCAACCGCCGTCGCGCCTCGTGGTGGCCGTCGTCGTGGGTTTGGCGAGCGCGTCTGCTCGTCCACTGCGAAACATCGCTTTGACAAGATTGGCGACGTTAGCATCAAATGCTGAGCCGGCCTGCTCGAACGACTCCTCATAGAAGCATTGGTAATCCCACTGCCCGGCCGGGTACTGATCTGCCGGATACAGTTCACGATCAACATATTTGACGACCTCGTCGAGGGTGAATCCGTTGGGTAGGTATGGCACGCAGAGACTTGCGACGCCATCGACGAGATCTGGATGCTGGGCGGCGATATTCCAGACCACCGGAGCACCCCAATCGTGACCGACCCAGATCGCGTTGGTCCGACCGGTTGAAGCGAGCAGTTGCACCATATCCGCGACGATGATTTCCTGGCGGTAGTCCTCGTGCCGCGGATACCCACTCGAACTCCCATAGCCGCGCATGTCGGGGGCGATGCACCGAAATCCTAACGCTGCAAGAGCTGGCAGTTGATGGCGCCAAGACAATGACAACTCCGGCCAGCCGTGACAGAAGATCACTAGCGGCCCGTCCTCTGGACCGGCTTGCAGATAAGCGGTGGTATGCCGATCTGTTTTCAGGGTGTGCTCGGTGATGGTAGTCATTTGCGAATTCTCCTATCGATACGCACAAGACCTTCTTGGGCGGTCGAGGCCACAAGTTGCCCGTCTTGGGAGTAGAACTGACCTACACAGAAGCCGCGATTACTCGATGCGCTCGGTGAGGTTGAGGTATATAGCAGCCATTCATCAGCACGAAACGGTCGATGGAACCAGACCGCATGATCAAGACTTGCTCCGACAATGTCTGACCAGTTCAGGCCATGCCTATTCATTGAGGCGTCGAGCAGCGTCATATCGCTGGCATAAGTCAGTGCGCAAATGTGGATGAGTCGATCATCGGGAAGTCGACCGTCCGCCTTCATCCACAGGGCGTTGCGGGCATCCGCTGGCGCGTCGCGAGCCCACGCGGGAGTTGAGACATATCTCAGATCGATCGGCCGGGGCATGTCGATTTGCGTCCCCACACGCTCACGGTTGACTGCTTCTTTGATGACATCGCCGTGCCTGGGCAACGATTCTGGATTCGGGACATCAGGCATGACGTCTTGATGTTCAAACGAGCCTCCCTCGTCGATCTGAAATTGCGCGGACAACGTAAAAATTACTTTGCCGTGCTGGATCGCTTCGACATGACGGGTGGTGAACGAGCGACCATCGCGAGTACGCGCAACCTCATAGATAATCGGTATGTTCGGATCACCTGGACGCAGAAAATACGAGTGGAGGGAATGCACATTGCGATCATCTGGCACAGTGCGACCGGCGGCGACCAGCGCCTGCCCGGCGACTTGACCCCCGAACACCCGCTGAACATCAACCGTTGGGCTCTTACCCCGAAATAGGTCCTCCTCAAGCCGCTCCAAATCCAGCAACTTCAGCAGGTTATCGACAGCCCCCTGACCTTCCTCACCGGGCTCAACACGCACCCGGAATCGAGGATCGGGATCCATTCGCTTCATCACCTAAGGTCCTTATCTTGTCTCGCATCAACATGGCGTTGCATCCGAAGCCATACAGCGCATGTTGACGCAGCGCGTATCGACTGTACCGAGTGACTAATTGGCATCGCTGGTCTCGCCCAACCGATGCACCCGAATCAGATTCGTCGAACCGACGATGCCAGGAGGACTCCCGGCGACGACGACGATCAGATCGCCGCGCTCAAGGCGATTGAGACTCGTCAATGCTGCGTCCACTTGCGCAATCATCGCGTCGGTATGCGCCACGGCCGGGACGATGAATGTCTCGACACCCCAGGTCAACGCGAGTTGATTGCGTACTTTTATATCTGGGGTGAACACCAACAGTGGAATGTCGGTGTGATGACGGGCCAATCTGCGAACGGTGTCACCGGTAGTGGTGAATGCGACCAACGCTTTGGCAGATAAGCTTTCGGCGACGTCTTTGGCTGATTTCGCGATCACCCCAGACCGGGTCCTGGGAGTGTGCTTCAGCGCTGGCACCTGAGTGCTGGTGCTTTCTACAGTGT
>JBDTCL010000283.1:0-4604 GCA_039923595.1 Antricoccus sp.
GCTGATAGGCGATTTCGGTGACACCCTGCTTGGCATAGGCCGCGACGCGCTCTTGGATTTGTGCCGCGCTACCGGTGAGTGACAGCTTTTGCATGATCGCCGAGGCCTCGGCGAAGGCAGCCCGATCGTGGTCATTGAGTGCGACCATATGACCGGCGTGAGTGGCCAGATGTCGAGTTTGCGGCGGTTCTGCTTCGATGCCGGCGAGCCACGTTTCGCCGCCTGGATATTTCGCGACCGCGTCGCGGCCGACCATCTCATACAGTGCGTGAAATCTGACCGCGACCGCATGACCGGCGGCATCGATCACCCGATCACTGGTGATAGTTTCACCTTCTTGCAGCACTGTTCCGGGTACCAAAAGTGCTTGCCGACCGGTGGCGGCAGGGTTTGGTACAGCGGCAGCGAAGATCCCATCGCCTACGGCTTTGGCGACCGCGGCCCCCTTAGGTCCACCGGAAGCAATCAGGAACGGCACCTCGATCGGCCTCTCGGGTGCAAATCCTGCTGGGTGCATCATTTGGATCGGTGCGCCGTCCCAATCCACAACGTCGCCGGCGAGCAGCCGCCGCAGCGTGCGGACGTATTGCTCGACGTCGCGCCACTTCATTGGCTTTTGACCGAGCGCGTGCCGGCCGGTGAATCCCGATCCCACCGCGATGGTGACCCGCCCCGGGGCTAGCGCACAAAGATTCGCGATTGCCGCGGCGTTAGTCATCGGGTGCCGCAGGCTTGGCACCAGGACGCCCGGTCCGAGTCCGATCCGTGAGGTGCGCTCAGCGGCAAGGCAGAGCGCGACCCAGACATCGGGATACAGCGCCGGCGAGTCATAGGCCCAGGCTCGCACATAGCCGAGATCTTCGGCGACCTTGATGTGCTGGGGGGTTTCGAGGCTGGTTGCGAATGCGCACGAGATCTCCATGAGCTGACCCTACGTGGTGTGATTTTCTGGCATACATTTGCCGCTATGAGCTGGACTGCTGCTGACTTACTCGATCTCACTGGGCAAACCTTTGTGGTCACCGGCGCGACAAACGGGATCGGGCTGGACACTGCCACCGCGCTCTCGAAGGCTGGCGCCGAGGTTGTGCTAGCGGTGCG
This sequence comes from Antricoccus sp., assembly GCA_039923595.1. Taxonomy (GTDB): domain Bacteria; phylum Actinomycetota; class Actinomycetes; order Mycobacteriales; family Antricoccaceae; genus Antricoccus. The sequence goes on from JBDTCL010000283.1 coordinate 1,102, forward strand.
TAATGTTGAGCTCGGCAAGCAACGAGCCGCGCAATTGCGTGGACCCACTCGCGTACACCATCTGGATCTAGCCAATCTGCAATCGGTACGCGCCTTCGCTGATGAGCTCGACGGAAATGTCGATGTACTGATCAATAACGCGGGCATATTTTCCACCAAGGCGCAGTTTACGATCGACGGATTCGAGCTGATGATGGGAACGAATTTCCTCGGTCCATTTGCGCTGACAAATCTGCTGTGGCCGCGGATTACCTCGCGGGTGACCGTTGTTGGCTCGCTGGCTCATCGCAGCGGCCAGGTCAATTTGGACGATCCGTATTTCACTGGGCGCAAATGGACTCCAGCGCGAAGCTACGCCCAATCGAAACTGGCCGACATGTTGTGGGCGTTGGAATTGGAACGGCGGTTGCGCCAAGCTGACTCGGCGATCACCGCAACTATCGCTCATCCGGGCTGGGCTGGTACCAAGTTGGGCAGCGGAAATGGGTTTGATCCGATGTTGAGCGTCGTACAGGGGATCGCCCGGGTGGTGGCAAATAGCAGTGCGCAGGGTGCTGCCAGCGTGCTTTATGCCGCGACGATGCCGTTGCCTTCAGGAAGCTATATCGGCCCGGGCGGTTTGCGGGAAATGCGCGGCGCGCCGACACAAGTGAAGCGTGCCGAACGAGCAGCCGACAGTGACCTGGCGAGGCGTCTATGGGAGTGGGCCAGCGAGCAGACTGGCACCGACCTCTCTTCGACGTAATACATTGATCTGATGCCACGATCGATCGACGCCGCGATCAAGCTGATGTATGTCGGCGCGCTGATCGCTGGAGTGCGGCTCATCCTCGATCTCATTAGGCTGATATCCATTGACCTTTTCACCGCGCCTGTTTTTCAGGCCGCTGTCGGTGCTTATGTCACGATGGTTTTTGATGCCATCGCGATCGCGTTGTGGTGTTGGCCGCCGCGGTATGCCGCTCGAGGTCAGTCGTACTCTCGCACTCTCGCCTCGCTCCTGCTCTCAGCCGGTGTTGTGTTTTTTGGGCTCACCCTGATTTCGCCGCCCGAGTATGCTGATATTTATGACGTTATGATCGGCGCCGTTGAATTAGTCACCGGGGCCGCCGCTGTCTGGCAACTGCATTTACCAGATTCAACGCGCTACTTCACCCGCATGGAAGCAAAAAAGTCCTAGCACCGATAGCGACCGTTCGGTTGCGATGACGGCTGTTCAGCATCTGACGCTTTGGCTCAAGCATTATCGAAGGCGCTGAGTGCCACGATGATCTCTTCCATATGTCGATACCTCCAAATGCGTAGATCGGTGAGCTTGTCTGACAGGCTCCCGCCGAGTGGCGTCAGATAGGGTGCCTTCGGCCTTGGACTCAGAGCGCTGCGGTTATCGAAGATCTTCGTGCAAGAGCAATTCTAGGTAATGCGGTGCTGACGGTGGACTGACTTGTTAGCTGTCAGACCACAGGCGGCCAGGCCAGTCAGCCAACGATCCCAGAAACCGGTGCGACCGTGACGTCGTCTTGTCCCGAGCGCCGCAAGGCCGCAAGAATGAAGCCGTTGGCCTTTAGATCGTCGATCGTCGCGCTGAGGTAACTGATTGTTTCGCGGTTGCGGTTGCGGGATACGCCGAGCGCTTGGCGGATCTGCATGGATGGCTCCTCGATGAGCCGATAGGCACGATTTTGCTGCACGAACGCGATCAGCTGCGGCCCGATTCCGGCGATCACCGTCAGCGGCTGATCGTGCGCGTTTTGCTCGTCGCCACGCACAACGTGCGCACGCTGCACGGTCCGGGACAGAAAGAGGTCGTACGCCGAACCAGCCTGCACTCTGATGCTCACGTGCGACTGATCAACACCGTCCAATGCGGTGATCTCGCATTCGCGCGGGAAGGCAAATACCCCTTCGATGAGCACATACGGAGCAGTGAAAGCGAGCTTCTCGGCGCGGACCGGTTCGATCGCTAGAAAACAGATATCTGCGCGGTTAGCCGACATTGCCTCAAACGACAAGCGCGCGGCATCAAAGCACATCAACATCACCGGAACACCGAGCCGTGCGCCCAACTCGCGCGCGATATCGACTGTCACACCGGCTGGGGCTTCAGCTGTGCCCTGGGCTAGCACCGGGTTGCCCAAGTTGAGTGCCGCACGTAACACGCCGGTCGGGGCGAGATCACCGATTATCTCGGTACTGGGAGCTTTCACAATTCGCGGATTGGCCGGCCATCTGCCCAGGCGAGAATGTCTTCGACGACCTGATCAAACCAGGTTCGGTAGTTGTCGGTAGTGACGTAACCGATATGCGGTAACAACAGCGTGTTACGCAGCGACCGCAGCGGATGCTGCGTAGGCAGCGGCTCCACGTCGTATACATCGAGTCCGGCACCGGCGATGCGCCTCTCGGACAATGCAGCGATCAGCGCGTCCTCGTCCACGATGGGCCCACGTGAGGTGTTAATCAAATACGCGGTCGGTTTCATGAGGGCGAGTTCGGTCGTACCGATGATTGCGCGGCTGGCATCCGACAGGGGCATATGGATGCTTACGACGTCTGACTCGGCGAACAGTGTTGCCTTATCGACAGCGCGTACTCCGTGCGGGTCTGCGCGATCTTGACTCAGATTTGGTGACCAAGCGATCACCTTCATATCGAAAGAGTGCGCGAGGCGCGCGACCGGGATCCCGAGCCTGCCGAGCCCCACGATGCCGAGCGTGTGACCAGCCAATCCCGGCCCGATTGTGTGCTGCCAGCGGCCAGCGCGGACGGCGGCGTCTTCCTGAGCGAAGTTGCGCGTCAACGCGATCATCATGCCGATAGTGATTTCGGGCATCGCGGTACTCGTGCCGGTCGTTCCGCAGACGGTGATGCCTTGTTGGTGTGCTGCAGCCACATCGATCGCAGTATTGCGTTCACCGGTGGTGACCAGCAGTTTCAATTGTGGCAATTGCGCCAATAGGCGCGCCGGAAACGGGGTGCGCTCTCGCATCGCAACAATGACATCGCTGGCACCGAGCTGCCGAACCAGTTCGGCCTCATCACCAATGTGCTCGCTGATGACCTTAATGACGAACTTGTCGCGAACAGTTGCCCAGTTGGAGCTCGTTAATGCGACGTTTTGGTAATCGTCCAAGATGGTGATCACTGCGGTGGTGTTCTTGTCCATCGACCGGTCTAACCCCTCATCGCACGATGATTCCGATTGCCCGCAGACGACTCGCGGAGCGTCCACTTAAAGCCAGCATAAGTCACCAGCTGGGAGCCAAGTCGAGCGTTTCAATCCGTCACGACAGCAACGCGTCATTATTGCCCCCTCGCGACCTGGCACGCAGATTTTGGTGGCCGCGTTGATGGTCGTTATTGGATCGCCCGGCGCGAGGTCACATCGAACGACACAGGTTGATCACAAACGCGCAACCATTGCGGTCAACAACCATTCACGGAGTGCATATTGGCTATTCTTTCCCTGTGGAAAATGATGGCGCGTCGACCGAAAGTCCGCC
>JBDTCL010000284.1:0-6937 GCA_039923595.1 Antricoccus sp.
AGTGCACACCGACGCCATCGCTCAGCAAGTTGCTGCACGGCAATTGGGCGGCGATGACCTGCTTTTCGTCTTGAGTGGGAGCGGCGCGAACCGCGCGACGCTGCTCGCGGCTAACTACGCCGGTCAAAGCGGTGCGACCGTTATCGTGGTTACCTCATTTTCGCACTCGCCCCTTATCGGGCTGGCCGATATCGCGCTGATCGTGGGTATGCCAGAACCGTCCTTCCACGACGAGATCACTATCACCAGCCGCATTCCGCTGGTCATTCTTCTGGAAGGTCTGATCGCGGCGCTGACCGTCGAGCTCGGTGAGCGAGCCACCGAGGCGAAGGCCGCGACATTGGAGATCATTAGCGAAAATCTTGCCGAGTAGTGGCCGCTGAGCGCTCAGGGTTCGTCTGCTCGGAACTCCCGGGCCCTTCATGGCGTTGCACTAGGACGTCAACTAGTAGCTGAGGCCGGATTATGAAATCCATCTTGATTATCGCGATCATTGTGATCGCCATATATCTGCTCTTTCAATACAGCAAAAAGCGCGAGGTCGGCCACGCAACTCTGTCGATCGATGACTCCAAGGCTGAGGCACGGCGTTGGATCGAACGTCTGGGTGGCCAGGTGCTCAACCTTGATGGCACGGACACTGCCTCAAAGCAAGCGATGGCTGATGCCTCGGAGCGCTTTACCGCCGCATCGTCACAGATCGACCAAGCCGACACTCGCAAGCAGGCTGAGCTTGCTAAGGAGTCAGCGCTCGAGGGGCTTTATTACGTTCGCGCCGCTCGTACCGCGATGGGTTTAGATCCTGGCCCAGAGTTGCCGGTCGATCGCGAGCGGGTGAATGCCGGCGCAGTGAGCGAGAGCAGGTCGGTCGAGGTCGAAGGTCGACAGTACGAAGCCTCACCAAAACCAGGCGAAGCAACGCCGCACTACTACCCTGGCGGCCGGGTTGCCGGACGAGCAGTACCGCAAGGTTGGTATAGCGAACCGTGGTGGAAACCAGCGCTCGTGGCTGGTGCCTGGGGTATGGGATCGGCACTACTCTTTAGCTCGATGTTCTCCGGCATGAGCGGCATCGCCGGCGCATCAGCTTGGGAGGGCGGCTACGACGGCGGCGATATGGGCGGTGGCTACGACGGCGGCGGCGGCGATATGGGCGGCGGCGATATGGGCGGCGGCTACGACGGCGGCGGCGATATGGGCAGCATGGACGGTGGCATGGATTTCGGTTTCGATTTTTAAACGCGCTCGCGCTGTCAAATTGGCTACATTTAGGTCTCGCCCGTAGACTCAAACGACGTATCCGAGCGCACGACGGGATCTGAGTGAGTACCGAGACAACGGCCGAACCAACCGTCAAACCCGTGGCGGTGAGTGCGGTCAGTCTGTCCGAAGCGAGCTTTCCGCACCCGCCTAGCAACTCGCGACAGATCAGCGCAGCGATGGCGCGGGCCGCTGGGATCATCGCCCCGTTTGTCACGTTTGCGGCCATTTGGTCGGTGATTTCGATCGTCCTGCGGCGACGCACGTGGGTCGATTGGGTGACCAGCCTATTTTCGCTGGTGAACTTGCCCGTCGCCGCGAGCCTGTTCAGCGTGGTCGTGCTAATCATCGTTGGTGGAGCCCTACGCCGTCGCCTACGGATCGCTTGGCTCGCGCTGCTGGTCTATCAATCAGTGGCCTTGGTCCTGACGATTCTCTTTGTGATCGCACTGATCACCCGCCGCGATCTCGACGTCGGTCGTGATTACGACGCGTATTCGCGGGTGTATCTGTGGATCAATATCGGGGTCAATATCGCGATTATTGCGCTATTGGTCTGGATCAGACCGGCATTCGTCGCGCGACTCCGACGACGCTCGGTCGGCAAGGCACTGGGCGTTCTCGCCCTCGGTATCGCCATCTCGACCGCGCTATCAATCGCGCTCACCTATGCCTTTCCTGGGTCGCTTCGCCCCGGCTATCAAAAGTTTGTCTGGGCGGTTCGTATCGTCGTGGGTTTGGAGCCAGGAACCGATGAACCACAGTTCATTAGCCATCACGGACACCACTGGATCACGAGCCTGGTCGGCTTGCTGTCAGCGCTATCCGTCCTCGGTGCGCTCGCAGTCTTCGTCAACAGCGGTCCGCCCGCTGCCTTAATGTCACCGCAAGATGAGCTTGACACCAGGCGCCTCCTGCTCATTCATGGACAACGCGACTCGCTCGGCTACTTCGCCACCCGGCGCGACAAATCAATAGCATTCAACTCCCGCCGAACCTGTGCGGTCACCTATCGGGTCATCGCCTCAGTCAGTCTCGCCAGTGGTGATCCCATCGGGCCGCTAGCGGACTGGGACGAGGCAATCGCCGCCTGGCTTGCCCGAGCCCGCCAACGCGGCTGGTTTCCCGCCGTCCTGTCCGCAAGCGAACAGGGTGCGCAGGCATACGCCCGAGCTGGCCTCAAAGCGATGCCGTTGGGTGATGAAGCCATCGTTGACGTTGATAACTTCACCCTCGCAGGTCCGACCATGGAACCGGTTCGGCGCGCTGTTGGACGGGTCGAGCGCGCAGGTTACACACTGCATATAGTGCGCCATTCCGACCTGTTGCCTGCGGACTTCGCTGCGATCGAATCCGCCGCCGAGCAGTGGCGCGGTGATGAGCCAGAGCGTGGCTTCTCGATGGCACTAAGCCGGATCGGTGACGGCGCCGACGGTAGCTGCGTCGCGGTCCTTGCCTATGACCCATCGGGACGACTACGGGCAGTGCAATCGTATGTGCCGTGGGGCAATAGCGGACTTTCCTTGGATCTAATGCGCCGCGATCCGACATCGGAAAACGGCATTACGGAGTTTTTGATCGCGGGCCTACTGCTGGGCTGCGCCGACATTGGTGTACGGCAGGTATCTCTGAACTTCGCGATGTTTCGAGGCATTTTCAGCGCCGCCGATCGGGTTGGCGCCAGGCCACTTGTACGTTTGGCAAATGCGATCCTCGGGTCCGCATCACGATTTTGGCAACTAGAAACCTTGTATCGATCAAATGCGCGTTACTACCCGAATTGGGTGCCACGATTCATCTGTTACGACTCCGGCTTGTCACTTTCGCGCGTGGCGCTTGCCGCAGGCACCGCAGAAGGATTCTTGCCGACCTTCTCGCGTCTGCCCGAGCGAAGCTTCACCCCTGAGAGCACCACGATGGGCTCAGGGGTCCCCTTTTACGATGCCGTGCAGCAGCAGCGCCAAGACTGGCAGGCGCAGGCGCTCAAGCCGCGGCGATTAAGCGAGCAGGAACGGGTGCGACGAAGCAAGCTCGAACTGCTCTCCCGCGCTGGCATGTCACCATATCCGGTGTCGGTGCCGCGCACGTGCACGATTGCTGATATCAGGGCGCAGTACCCTGATCTATGCGCCGACACCTACACTCACGACGCTTTCTCGATCTGCGGTCGCGTGACCGCGATCCGGTCGTTCGGCAGACTCACCATCGCCGTTCTGGCAGAGGAAAGCAAGCGCATTCAGGTGCTGATTGCAACCGACGTGATCGGGATGGACAAACTCCGATTGTGGAATCGGGCCGTTGATCTCGGTGACATCGTGAGCGTGACGGGCCGGGTCATGACCTCACGCACCGGCGAGCTGTCAATCGAGGCCGATGACTGGACAATGGCGTCAAAATGTTTGCGACCGATGCCTGATGCGCACGCCGGTTTCAGCGATCCCGAATCTCGGGCGCGGCAGCGTTATCTCGATTTGATCGTCAACGAAGAGGCAATGGAACTCGCCCTCAAACGCACCTATGCCGTACGAGCGATGCGGAACTTCTTCGATGAACTGGACTTCCGCGAGGTCGAAACACCAATGCTGCAGCAAATCCACGGCGGTGCCAATGCTAGGCCGTTCAGCACCCACATAAACGCCTATGACATGCCACTCTATTTACGGATTGCTCCCGAGCTTTACCTCAAGCGTCTCTGCATTGGCGGTATGCCTCGGATTTTTGAACTCAATCGGAACTTTCGCAATGAGGGGGTTGATGCCACGCACAATCCGGAGTTCACCTCTCTCGAGGCCTACCAGGCATACGGCGATTACCTCTCGATGCGTGATCTGACCCGCGAGCTGATTCTCACTGTCGCCACGGCAATCCACGGCCGGCCGATAGCAATCCGTCCAGGGCCCGATGGACGGCCAACCGAGATCAACCTGTCGGTACCCTGGCGCACAATTACCGTGCACGAGGCGGTAAGCGAAGCGGTGGGGGAACTGGTGCACTCAACGACCCCGATCGACGTCATTCGAAAAATCTGTAGTCGCTTTAGAGTTGCCGCACCGCCGCGATTGACCGCTGGCGAACTGGTCGTCGAACTTTACGACGAGCTTGTCGAAAGCCAGACGCAGTTCCCGGTTTTTTATACCGACTTCCCTGTGGAAACCTCACCGCTTACAAGGGTGCACCGCAATGATCCGGCACTATCAGAGCGCTGGGATCTGGTCGCATTCGGCGCGGAGATCGGCACCGCGTATTCGGAACTCATCGATCCAATCGACCAACGACGCCGGTTCACCGAGCAGTCGCTGAAAGCAGCCGCCGGTGACCCTGAGGCGATGCAGATCGATGAAGCATTCTTGGCAGCGCTGGAATACGGGATGCCGCCAACCGGCGGACTCGGGATCGGTGTCGACCGGCTCATTATGCTGCTCACCGGTACCAACATTCGGTCAATCCTGACCTTTCCGTTCGTCCGACCGACATCCTCGTAACTAGCAAACCTTCCACTAATCCAGCCACGTGCGTCACGTTTGCACACGCAAATGCGGTGCAGCGTGTGTGAACCTGACGCGCGTCGTGGGCCCGGGTTGCGCTATGTGCGTGACGCGCGTCGTGCGGAGCGTGGGCCACAGACGCTAGCGGTTGACCGCTTTGGCGATGGTGACATAGCGGGTGATCGCCTCGCGATCAACCGCGCTTAAGTCCCGGTTTGACCGCGCCGCTGACTGAATTGTCCAGTGCGCATTGAGCACCACTCGAACCAGCACCCAAGCACGAGCCCGATGCTCGTCAAGTCCGCCAGCATCGACAATTGTGTACAACCGCCCCAGGATCGCACCGCGTACGTCAGCGGCTTCAACGATGCACGCCCAGCGGTTCCAGAGCATCGGCGCAGGTTCAAAATGCGGATCTCCAGCCATCGGTTTCGGATCGATCGCGAGCCAGTCAGCACGCTCAGCGGCCAGCACGTTTTCATAGTGCAGGTCACCATGCACAATCACTGCCTCGTCAACCGGCTCACTGTCGATCAGCTCTCGACCAGTCGATAGCGCCTGCTGCACTAATCGCCGCGGGATGGGTGCATCACGAGAAAGCTCGGCGAGCGCACCGAGCCAACGCTCGGTATATCGGCTGACTGGCACCAATTTTGGCAGCGCTGGCCGGTGCAGCAGCCGGTACAGACCACCGATAATTTCACCGGCTTGGCCTTCAGGGACCGAAAGCAAATCCGCAGAATCCAAACGTTCAAGCAGCAGTACGCGGCGATGCGGATCAGCCCGCAGCAGTCGCACCGCGCCGCGCCCAGCCCAGTGCGTCAATGCCAACGCTTCGTGCTCGGATTCATCGTCTCCATCGACGGTCAGCTTCAGAGCAGCCGGTACGCCGTCCTGAAGTACCGGCAGCACCAGCGATGTGTAGCCGTGCTTTGGCGGTCCATCCGGCTTTAGTTGCCACTCATCAATCATGGTCTCGACCAGCTTAGGCAAGCGGTCCAACCAATCCGGCCAGTTTCCACCAAGCGCCCGCTGGCTTTGGAGCCTAGCTGGGATGTTCACGCCCGAAGGCCGCCGACGCCCAGCACAACGGCAATCCCTAGCGCGCTGCGCGGTGCGTATGGCCCGCGCCATAGGCCACCGTGGATGGCGTTGCGTGCCTCCTGTTGCCACGGCTCAGTCGCTGGGGCGGCATTTGCGCACAGATCATGCACCAATAACGCTGCCATCAGGACCGCGCTCGTCGACGGATCGAAAACCTCAACTCCGAATCGATGCGCGCCGGAGTACGCCGCCGCAAGCGCCCGGTTCTTCAGGACCGAGCGGGTGCGAGTTGGCGGCGCTACGTTCATCGACACCAACTGGCCATTGCTGGCAGCTTCGGTAGCACGCCAGCGGTGGATCCGTTTGGCAAGGATGTAATTCGGGCCCTGTTGCGCCACCACGCTGTCGTTGATTCCGGGGTCTGCTCCAGCCGCGTAATTTCGCCTCAGCAAACGTCCGCCCGAAGCGAGGCGCGCAAGCGGGCGCATCGTGCGCAGCCACGACTGTCGTTCGTATGCCTCGGTCGAAAACTCGACCACTTCAGACGGCACGGCAAAGACATCTGTTGGTGTGGCAAGAAATGCCAGTGCCGTCTGCGGGCGGCTGTCGAGGATGCGTACGGCGAGCGCGTCAACGCTCGCGCTCAATCGAAGATTGTCGACCCCGTCGGCATAGACATAGTTGCCGATCACCAAGTCGCCAGGCAACGATTCGAGCCACTGCGCAACCGCGGCTGGATCATGCATGAGATCAGCGCCCGCACTTTGCTCCGTACTCGGTGGCGCTGGATCACGGCTGGGTACTAGCAGTTGACCCGCGCGTGGGCGACTTAGAATTTCGTGCCATACCTGGGGTCGCGGCAAATCCACCGCTGCGACCTGAACTCCCCATTGCAGCAACGATCGAAGTGGCCCCATTTCTGAGGTGGCCCCCAGCACCGCGACGGTGCGCCCTGGCAAGGACAACCACTGGGGATGAGCTGCGACCTCACTGATCGCTGCTGCCGCGCTGGGTTCCATCGAACCGCTGCGCACCCAGTCTTGAAGTTGCCGCTCCAAGTCAGCGCCGCGAAGTTGCTTGCCCTTGAAAGGCACCGCTAGCTCGACGATCGGTTCCGCCCCGGCGGCAACGACCACTGTGTGCAACTG
>JBDTCL010000285.1:0-3310 GCA_039923595.1 Antricoccus sp.
GTCGTCCTCGGATAGAAGAACGGCGTGCTGCAACTCGTGCAGCGTTGGATCTGCAGTTCGTGCCGCGCGGTGGCATCCCAGTACGGTTGCGTCTCGGGGAGTGCCTTCGGGACAGGCTTAGTGGGCATGGGGGGCTCCTTCGGAAGTATTCCAAGTCATCAGCGCGTCAAGTCCTTCGATCTGATCGCCGCGTACGAATAACGGATTGATTTCCATTTCACTAATTCGGCCTCGAAGACTGCCCGCGAGCTGCGCGAACCGGTGGATGAGCGCCGCGAGTGCCGGGATATCAGCTGCCGGCGAGCCCCGAAATCCGTTGAGCAGGGCCGCTCCGCGAAGCTGCGAAATCATCTGCGTGGCATCCTCAAGGGTGATCGGTAGCCGGCGCAGCACGGTATCTGCCAGGACCTCGACCCACACTCCGCCCAAGCCGACAGCGAGTACTTGCCCCCACTGCGGATCAGTCGTCATGCCCACGATCAACTCGACACCCCCGGAGCGCATGGGGGCTAGCAGCACGCCATCGCCGCTCGCGTCTCCGGCGGGCAGCGCGCGGGCCCGCTCCTGCAGCAAGGCGAAGGCGTCGCGAACGGCCGCCTCATCCTCCAACCCCACCATCACGCCGCCGACATCGCTTTTGTGCGCCACCGCGTCGCTGGCCATCTTGGCAACCACGGGGAACCCCAGTCGCTGCGCCGCAACTACTGCGGCTGAGGCATCGGTGACGATCTCATGCGGGGCCATCGGGATGCCGTGCGCGTCAAGAAAACTCGCGGCGTGACCTTCAGACCACACTCCGGTCGCATCCAGGGGGACCTCGATTAGCTCAGGTTCTGGTGCGTTCGACCGGTGACCAGCCCGGACACCTGCTGACCAGCGCACCGCATGCCCGAGGGCGCTCATGCTCAAATGAATACCGCCGAGCGGGGTGGGAATACCAGTGCGGGCAATGAACTCCCGACCATACGGGGTGAGGTCCGTATGGGAGTTACTCATCAGAAATACCGGTACCTCCGCGGTCGAAACTGCCTCGGCGATCAATCCCGCGGACTGTTCTAACAACTCGGGTCGGGGTGGCTCTAGCCGTGGCGCTTCGTTAACGCAGACGACGAAATCCACCTGGGGCTCGCTGACGGCAATGCGGAGTGCGTTCGGCAGCAGGGTGCTGTCGACGACGACGTATCCGGTGACATCCAGCGGGTTATTGACGTGCGCATAGCTGGGTACAAGATCGTGCAGCTTGGTCCGGACGTCACTGGAGAAATCTAGTAACGCGATACCCTCATCTTCACAACGATCCGCGATGATGTCGCAGGCACCGCCAGATGGCGTGACGAAGATGCCCCGGTTTCCGGGCAATACCCCAGTTTGTGCGAGCAACCCCGCAGTCATGATGAGTTCTTCGAGCGATTGCACGCGTACGACATCGCATTGCTGAAAGACTGCGTCGATCACGCTGTCCGAGCCGACCAGTGATCCCGTGTGTGCTAGCGCGGTAGACGCACTCTTTTCGCTACGCCCCACCTTGAGCGCGACAATTGGTTTTCCAGCGGCGCGAGCTTTACGCGCGACCCGGACAAACTCGTCGGGTTTGCGGATGGATTCGATGAACAGCGCAATCGAGGTCGTCGACGGGTCGTCGATCAAATAGTCAACGACATCGGTCATGGTGACCATGGCTTCGTTGCCCATCGAGACTAACTTGCTCAGACCGATATTGCGCGCCTCGGCAAGGGTCAGGATGGCGCTTGCCAGAGCCCCGCTTTGCAACACCACACCCACCGAGCCGTCGGTTCCCCGAGGTGTTGCGGGCAGTCCGTAGGGGAGCGTGCTCGCGGTGAAGTTGAGGTAGCCATTTCCGTTCGGTCCCAGCATGCTGATGCCGCGCTCCTCGCACAACGCGACGACGTCATCTTGCAACGCTCTGCCCTCATCGCTGACCTCAGCGAATCCAGCGGTCAGCACTACCGCGGACCGGACACCGGCATTAGCGGCCTTTTCGAGAGTTTCTCGGACGACTGTTGTCGGCACCATGAGATACGCCAGGTCCACCGTTGCCGGCACGTCAGAAATATCGGCAAAAGCCTGTTGACCGTGAACGACCGTGGAGCGTGGGTTGATGCAATACACATCGCCCGGGAAGCTCGCTAAATTATTGAATGTATACAGCGACCAGCGGGATTTATCCGTCGCGCCAAATAGCGCGATGCTGCGGGGATTAAAAAGTCGCTCGACTGCGGGCTCAGACGTCATTGTCCACCTTGCCTACTGAGATTTACCGATATTCCATACAATCATTCGGCTGAGCGTCCTTCGGCGCTGGGTTCATCAATCTGTACCTGGTAGCCGAGATAAGCCTGCCGGGACGTGAAAATAGTGCCGATCGACAGCACCACGAGCAAGCCCAGTGCGATCGGTACGCCTAGTGCCAGGTCGTGCCGATACTGTGCCGGTAACGAGCCAGACCCGGCATAGACCGCTGACTTGCCGTTGGTCGGCAGTGCTGCAGTGACCGCGGTCAGGATCCCAGCACTGCCCAATATGACACCGAGAGACTGCAACATCACCCGGAGCGAGGAGACCACGCCAAGACGATCGCGAGGCGCGCGACTCATGATCGCCGAGGTGTTGGCGGTGATGACCATGCCGCCACCGAACCCGGCAACGAAGCCTCCCACGACGACAAACACATACCAGCTCGGTAGCCAGATCATCCCGGTGCACACCAGGATCCCACCGAGGGTCAAATATGCTCCGCCGCGGCTGATGTCGCCACTGCTGACTCGACGCTCAAGGGTCCCGGCCCACGGTGAGGACACCATCGTGCCAATCGCGACCGGCAACACCACTAGCCCGGCTTGCGCCGCTGATAATCCGTGCAAACTCTGATAGATCAGTGCCACAAAGAGCAGGAGGCCGAATCGGACCGCTTGATTGAGGAAGCTCGCCGCTGAGGCCCATGCGAACAGCCGGTCATGAAATAACGTGAGATCCAAGATGGGGGTCTCGATGCGGCGTTCCCACCAGAAGAAGAATGGTCCGACCAGAAGCATCACCACAAATCCGACAACGACGTCTGGATTAGCCCAGCCCTGAGTCCCAACACTGTTGAACGTAGTGACTATGGCGCCGAGAAATAGGACGCCCGCGAGCGCTCCGATGACGTCAAAGTGCTCTCGGACCGTCGGCTTAGCTTCTTTACGGAGCAGGGCAAAGCCCGCCCAGCTACCTGCTAACCCGATGGGTACGTTCACCCAAAATAGCCAGCGCCAGCCCAGTGAATCGGCGATGACGCCGCCGAGCACCGGTC
>JBDTCL010000286.1:0-8169 GCA_039923595.1 Antricoccus sp.
CTGCCCGCGACACCGATCGCCCATACGCTGGGCTTCAGCCCCCTACCGGTCGCATTCTTCGCCGCGTTGGCCGGCATGGTTATCGGCTACCTCGTGCTCATCGAAGTCGGCAAAAAGATCTTCTACCGCGTTAGCGCCATGCATCCCAGGCCACGGCGTCAGTACAAACGAGTGCGGGTCCTACGTCGCCGCGCCGCCCGGTTCAGCACTAGCAGTCCGATCGGCACCGATCCCGTCCGCGAGCCCCTCCCCTCGCACCTTGCAAGCTGACAGTTCAGGGCCACTCATCTGCGGCAGGCCCCGGCTGCAGGGATAACCCGATACCGTCGACGAGGTCGGCAGTCGCTACTGATCCCCGGACGACTTCTGCTTTTTCTCCGGCTGGGTTAAGCCACGACGTCAGCGAGCATTCTCGAGCGAGCGCGAGCCCACGGAACTGCAACCACAACGATTACTGCCGCTGCAATTGCGGCGATCGCAGTCGGGCCAGATACCGGCTCGTCGGCAAGACGTCCCACCGCGATCCATGTCAGTCCCCAGGCCATCGCTATCGCGACGGTGTAGCGTGCACCGAGTCGCCAAGCGAATACCGCGCCCAGCGCTGCGGCGACAGCTAGGACGATAACCGCGCTGGTATCAGCAACAGCAGCACTCGGATTGAGCCCCGCTTCGATGAGAGCCGTAGTAATATTGGCGCAAGTCGCTACGGCAACCCACCCCAGATATAAACCCAATGTGCCGTCGAGAATCGTCCGGTCAACCCAGTCTCGCGCAGTGTCTCGCGTGAGCTTCAGCGCAATCACGCCAAGCAAAACCGCAAGCGCAACGATAACGACGACGCTCACCCACAGCCAACCTTGCTGGGTGACTAGCAGCCAGGCCGCGTTGAGCAACATCGATCCGGCGATGAGCCAACCGACCGACCGGTGGCGTTGACGGGTGGCTTGACTTGGCAGCCATTGATAGACGGTGTACGCCGCGAGACCGACATAAATCACCGACCAGATCGAGAAGGCCGTGCTGGCTGGAGCAAGTCGCGTCGCATCAGCTGCCAACGCGCCACCTGATGTTTCTGCAACCCGAGTTCCGATTACGCCGACCCCAACCAAGGTTCCGATGATGCACAGGATCTCACTGATCGTGACGGCGACTTGACGGATCCGATCAGCAGCAGTCGCTTCTTCGGTCATGTCTGCATAATCTCACGATCATTTACTGACCGTGGCGACGTGAATCTGCTGGTCAGATCGGATCCGACAGGCCTACAGCACATCTAACGTTCCACAAAGAGACCAACCCTGATAAGAGTGACGACCCGCTCTCGTACAAGAAAGACTTCCACCGCGCAAATCACACTCGTTCTGGTCGATCAAGACTGCATCAAGGTTGTCTCGTGCCGTGGATTCGTCTCGCTCGTCGAGCGTAGGCTCGAGGTCCGATCATGGGAACCACTGTGCGGACCGCGAATGGCGCCTCCTTCAGCATGGCGGTGATGACGGCGCGATCGCCTTCATACAGGAACATACCGATCACTAACGGCATGGCGGACTTCGGTATCGAGGCGGCGCCGGCTGCTCCAACGGCGAGCCACTCGTCGTTAGTCAACACCATGGCGGCCAGGGGCAGCAGCGCCCGCTCTTCGAGCTCGAGGTGATCAGCCAATACAGCGTGCAGGCCTTCCAGCTCCGCCGCCAGACTGTCACGGTGACCGTTGGTCGGGTCTTGGGCCCATGCCGACTGTCGCTCCGCGACCCGGCTCAGAGTGGCGTCGATGCCCGGGTGCTGGGCCTCGACCTCGTCGATGACCTCAATCGCACTCGACTCGACGCGGGCACGCAGTTTGGGCCAGAGGAGCTCGTCCTCTGCTTGATGATGGTGATGCAACATTTCGCAGAGAAATAGAAGATGCGCAGCAACGAAGGAGGCGCCCTTGTAGTCCCCCACAGGGCTTCGGCGGACCGCAGCCGGAGCAAACCGAAACTCACGCAGAATTGCTGTGTGCACGACGATCATGTCCCGAACATCTACTAGGACTCGGTCGGGACCGGCTGGTGTAGGGGTAGTCATTTCTGCTCCTTTGGCGAATCGTCGACATGTCTTGTCGGACTGTTCCAGCGGCCGATTGCCCAGTCTGACCCGCAGCGAGGCCGATGATCGTTGTCGGTGTACCACCACCCGTGGCGGTGCGGTTCAGTGGATTGCTTGGTTGTCATACCGTCAAGATTCGACCTGATTGGTGGAGGTGACAATCCCAAGTTTATGGGGACATTCAGCAGCGATTAGTTGCGTGCCGGCGGCGTAACCGGGCACGATGGGATGCATGAAAGACCCGACCGCGCGGTTTCATGCTCGGACGCTGGTCGACCGGCTGCGCGCTTCGACGAGCAGGTGCGCCGACCTGGAGACCTTGGCGCAGGCCATCTTCGAGACCGTCGCCGCGGACGTACCCTTCGGATTTGCCTGCCTGGCAACGACTGATCCAACCAGTGGCTTGATCAATTCCACGTATAAGTCCCATCCGCTGGCAATGGGCGAGGACGATTTCGCTGCAGCTGAGTACGGAGCGCCTGATATCAACTTGTTCACCGACTTGGCGCAGAGGCCCCTTCCGGTCGGTGTCTTGTCGATCGACACCGACGGTCATCCTGATCGTTGTCGGCGGTTGCGCGAATTCATGGGACCCCAATTCGGTTTCACCGACGAGATCCGGCTTGTCTGCCGTAACCAGTCAACCACCTGGGGACTACTTGCCATTTATCGCGATCGTGACCAGCCAACCTTCACCGCGGCCGAGGGCAAGCAGGTCGCAACGGTTCACCCGGTCATTGCCGACGCGGTACGGCGCACTGTCTTTGCAGCCAAACGTTCTGGGTCGATAAACCCAGGCCCCTTCGCGGTGCTGATTGTCGATATCCATAATCAGTTGACCGATACAACTCAGACCGCCGCGGCGATGATCGATGAACTGGGCGGCTGGGATCACGGTTCCCTTCCAGCAAGCGTTTTGTTCGTTGTTTTCTCGTCGCGGATGACTGGTCAACCGGCCGAAGGTCGGGTGCTGGGACGGTCGGGGACCTGGCTCAGGGTGCGGGCCGTGGCCTTGACCGGACCTACACCTAATCGTTCGGTGGCACTGACCATCGAAACTGCCGACGCGACGACCGTTGGCCAGATGGTAATCGCCGCACGCGGGTTGACTGCACGCGAGCAGGAAGTTGTCGGCCTCATCCTCCAAGGCGCGTCCACTAAGGACATCGCGGGCACACTACACCTCTCACCGCATACTGTCCAAGATCATCTCAAGGCGATCTTCACCAAGCTAAATGTCACTAGCAGACGCGAGCTGATCGGACAGTTCGCCCTCACCTGAACCCGCCGAGATCTCTCGGAAGCGCCACATATCTGCGATTATGACTCCTGATGCGTCGTACACCGGGTCGATCGCAATCGTCACCCTCACCCGCTTTGCTCACGCCTGGATGTCGAAGGTGCTCATCGCCTGCAGCACGGAGCGGACCAGCGGCACCTCGTGCGTGCGGTACACCCCCGTCTGCCCCAGATACGCAAGAACGGCGAAGAAGCCCTCCCCGCTGCGGAACTGATCTTCGAAGGTGTTGAAGGCGTGCGGCAGCGCGTGACAGATCGGCAGCCCCAGGCGACGTAGCCGGAAGGTATGCAGCAGGGCTGCGGCCTGGTAGCGGGAGCGGGCACCCGCATCGTCGAGCCGATATCCGAATCCAACGCCTGGATCGATAACCAGATCGGTGACGCCGAGTTCGCGCGCTCGCCCGATTCGTTGCTGGAAACCTCCGATCATCTGCGGCAGGCCGTCCACAGTGACGTCAGCATCTGTAATATCCCTAGCGTGTGGGCCCAGCAGGTGGCACAGCACGACCGTCGCCCGGTGCTCGGCCGCGAGGTCGAACATTTCATCATCGTGGCCGGACCCGGTCAGGTTGAGCACGCAGGCGCCGGCCTCCAGCGCTGCCTGGGCTACCGGTACCTCGTAGGTTTCGACTGACACAGCGATCTCATCGCGGACGAGTTGCTCGATGACTGGCAGCAGCAAACGTTGTTGGGCCTGGTCGTCAACGACGGTGGCAGTGGCGATCGTCGACTCAGCACCGAGATCCACCAGATGGGCTCCCTGGGCGACCTGCACACGTGCCTTGCGCACCGCCGACTCGGTACTGACGGCGACGCTTTCGCGGTACGCGGAGTCCGCAGAGAGGTTGATGACGCTCATCACGACCGGTTCGCGGTCGGTATCGAAAACCTTCGCGCCTAGGCGCAGCGGTGCAACGGGTTGCGCGAGGTCATCGCCGTGTTCGGCGGCAAGTCGTGCCAGCCCTGCGAGGGTGATCATCGGCCCTGTGCCAGGTATCGCATCATCAATGTCCAGTCCCCCTGCAGCACCTGCACCAGGCGGAAGTGAGCGACGTCAGGCAGGACTGTCGTCGACGGCGAAGTGCCGGTGCCAGCGAACAGCGGCGCTAGTGTGATGTCCGCCTCGTCGACCATGTCGGCTTCGACAAGGTTACGCAGCAGCTGCGGACCGCCCTCGCAGACGATTCGTCGCAAGCCGCGCCCGACCAACGCGTCCACAATCGACTGCGGGCTCACCTCAGGCAGGATGATGACATCCGCGTGCTTCTGCGCCTCCGCCAGCCGGCCCTCATCGGCGCCAGCCTGGGTGATCACCAGGGGTTGGTGGGTGGATTCGGTCCAGATCGGCAACTCCCAGGGCAACTTCAGCGAGCCGCTCACGACTGCTACGACAGGTGCTGCCTGCTGACCGTCTGCATCGCGCCGCTGCGCACTGTCGGGGTCGGCTCGCATCGGAGTGTATTTCTCGGCCCGCAGGGTGCCGCTGCCGACCAGGACGGCATCGGCATAGCTGCGGACGGCGGTGAAGACACGTTGGTCTGCCTCGGAGGACACCGATCCGCTCAACCCGTCCGAACCCGCCGCAGCACCATCGAGGGTGGTGACCATCATCGCCCGCACCCAGCGTCCGGACTCCGGCCAGGGATAGGCCTGTGCCACCTCTTGGTCGCTGAGAGAGCCGCTTGCGTGCGGTGTTCCGTAGATTGCCTGGATCGTATTCATCAGGTGAACATACGTCGAGACTCATTCCGAGCGGGCACTTGGCGACTGATTCGGCCGCCTGGCTGGGCGCAGCGGACCCCAAGCAAGAGTGCGTTCAACCTCGGCAGCCGACGAAAGCTGATCCGGCAGTTCGTCCCGCAGCTGATCAGCCGAATCGGTCTTAGCACCATTTTTGGTTGTGACATGAGCAGAACTGAGACGAGTTCTGTCGACGCGGCAGGCCGGTGCAGCTGGCTTACCTCGTCTCAGTGACAAAACTGCCGTACCCGGTGCGCGCTAGGTTCAATAATCGATCATGTCGAGAACGGTTGATGGCCCGCGACGCGGGGTAGGTGGTGCGACGCGAAGCGAATTGTTCCGGTTGCCGATACGGAGCATCATTTGCGGTAACCCGATCCCTCCCAGCTGACCCCGCAGATGGGCTCGGAAAGCGACGAGGTCGACCGCTTGACTAAGCGGGCAGCTACCCAGCCCGAGTAATTCGGCTTGGATCATTATTTTCATCATCGCGATGCCGCTATTGAGGTGGTCACGCGGGGTGTCAGTAGGGGTGAAGATAACGACGATCAGGGGTTGCTCATCGACGTCATGCTCGATCAGTTGTCGACCCGTGACACCGACTTCGAAGTCTCGTAATGGCACATCGGTATGCCGCGGATGGTCTGCTGGGACGTGTGGGAACGCATCGGCCGGGACACCGTCAAGGAACGTGTGCACGTCTGGGTCGCGTAACCAATGCCGCATCTCGGCCAGATAAGCCTCATCTTTGCGCTGTGCCCGGTCTGCCCAACTCACCGCGACCGCTAACTCGACCTGCCGATCTAACCGGTCGGGAAAATCGACCCAGGCATGCGAGTCACTGCCGGCGGCGCGTAGTGTCTCACGCTCCTGTGGGCTCACCGGACCAGCTGCGAATGGCCGCCGATCGCTTTGTCGTCGACGCGCCGCGTCGACCTCTTCGGCGAGCACGGGGTCTGCCGGGTCGCGACCGGTCGGATGGAACCGGGCCAGCAGGTCCGGATCGTCTGGATCGGGAAAGTACGTGGTCTCAATGCGCCAGCCGTCGAGACGCAACGCCAGCTCGGTAAGGTGCAGCGCGGCTCCGCAACTGATTAGCAGCGAATGACCATCCGGGTCCGCGACCGCGAGCTGGCGAGTGCGATCGGCCACCAAGTCAAGTCCGTGGTGACCGAGGCGCCATCGCCACGGTTGAGTGTTGTGAATCGAGGGCGCACGCACGGCCACCTCTAGCGCGGCAGTGGCGGAGGCCATGTCTAAAGTAGCTTGTGGGTTGGTTGCTGAAGTGCTCGAAGCGCCGGACATATGGACAAACCACCCTCCTGCCAGCTCGCTCGCGAACATGGGAAATGTGCGCAAGTTGCGCTCGCCAGAACCTGATCGAGCCGGTAATACCTACACTACTACCTGAGCTAGGCGATACTACTACCTGAGCTAGGCGATCGAAGCCTCACACTGACCACCGCTGGTCGGCCCAGAACGTCGGCCTCTGGTCGTTTTATAAGCGTATTTTGCATGCTGTGCTTTGAATTCGTCCGGCACGCCGCACTGCGCTGCTGGAAGGCAAACAAGCTCGACTACCCCAGCCAGCCCCCAACGTGAACGGACCGCCCATCTGCGACGTGCGACGAATCTCCTCGCGACATGGGATCGATCTCGAACAAAACGGTTGATCACCACAAAACGGTTGATCACTCTGCGGCAACGGATTGCCGCAGATTCTGCGGTTGCACGAGTGCGGAAGCTAAAAATTAGGCGGGACCATTCTTAGGACGACAGCCTCGTCTCGTGAACCACGACAATCAGGTCACCGTTAGGAGCGATAGTAAATCTAGAAACAGAGATTATCCCGTTTCGAGGGTATCTAGAATTAGTGCGCCAGCGGATCCCTCGAAACAGCGAAACATGGATCCTGACCGCCGGGCCGCGCTGGATTCCTTATAAGGCTGAGTTCCTCGCTCTAGTTAGCATGTCTAAGCTTTCTAGAATCGCACAATCAGATCGAAGCCAATGCATCGAAAAGACCCGGCGAGGGCGATGACAACAACTAATACGATCGATTCAATCGGCTGGATATACACCGGATCCAGGACACCTTTGGAATTAGTTATCTCCGAACGCGGCGGACCGACAATGACCGTCTCACGCCCATTGCGTAGAACAAATTCGCCATGACGGGTGCGTAAGTTCTTAATCCCCGCGCGAGAATCTATGTACCGGTACGTCCGACCGCTACTATCAACTCAAGGACCGATAGTTCGGTGGAGGACGTTATGGCTAACAGTTTTGCAGCACGCGGCACGCTCATGGTCGAAGATGACGAATACGAGATCTTCCGGCTCGCGGCCGTCGATGGCTCGGCGAGACTGCCGTACAGCCTGAAGGTCTTATTAGAAAATTTGCTGCGCTGCGAAGACGGCACTCTGGTCACCGCAGACCAGATAGCCGCGCTGGCGGCCTGGGATCCGGCCGCGGAACACGGCAGCGAAATTCAGTACACCCCGGCGCGCGTGCTGCTACAGGACTTTACCGGTGTCCCGTGTGTCGTTGACCTGGTCGCGATGCGTGATGCGATGGTGGCGCTAGGTGGCGACCCGCACAAGATCAACCCCCTCATTCCGTCCGAGTTAGTGATTGACCATTCAGTCATCGCCGATGCCTTCGGAAGCCCGGAGGCACTCGGGATCAACAAGGAACTCGAGTTCTCACGCAACCGAGAGCGCTATCAACTGCTGCGCTGGGCGCAGCAGGCATTCGACGACTTTCTGGTCGTGCCGCCAGACACCGGCATTTGCCACCAAATCAACCTCGAATACCTCTCTCGGGTCGTGTTTACCCGACCTCACGCGGCCGGGTCAGATGGCGCGTTGCCGCAGGCGTACCCAGACACCCTGGTCGGCACCGACTCGCACACTCCGATGGTGAACGGGCTCGGCGTGCTCGGGTGGGGCGTGGGCGGTATCGAGGCCGAAGCGGCGATGCTCGGTCAGCCAATGAGCATGCTGATCCCGCCGGTGGTCGGGTTCAAACTCATCGGCGCGC
>JBDTCL010000287.1:0-3626 GCA_039923595.1 Antricoccus sp.
CGGTCGAGCTTGATGATGATGCACGAGCGCATCTCATCCGGACAGCGGCTGGCGATGCCCGGCGGGCACTGACATCCTTGGAGGCGGCGGCCGACATCGTCGCGGGCGCAGCCGATTCGACGATCACCAGTGACGTGGTTGCGACCGCAATTGATATCGCCGCAGTGAAGTACGACCGGGACGGCGATCAGCACTATGACGTCGCCAGTGCACTGATCAAGTCGATCCGAGGCTCTGATGTTGACGCGGCGCTGCATTATCTCGCGCGAATGATCACTGCCGGCGAAGATCCACGCTTCATCGCCCGCCGGTTGGTGATCGCCGCGAGTGAAGACATTGGAATGGCAGACCCGTCGGCGCTGCAAACGGCTGTGGCAGCAATGCAGGCGGTGCAATTTATTGGTATGCCTGAGGGGCGTATCCCCTTGGCGCAAGCAGTGGTTCACCTGGCCACCGCGCCCAAGTCCAACGCGGCCTATGTTGCGATCGATGAAGCGATCGCGGATGTCCGCGCTGGCCAGCTCGGCTCGGTGCCGACGCACCTTCGTGATAGTCACTACGCCGGAGCCAAAAAGCTTGGTCACGGCCAAAAGTATGTGTACCCGCATGACCTGGCCGACGGTGTCGCAACTCAAGGTTATGCGCCGATCGAACTGGACAAGCATGACTACTACCGGCCGACTGGACGTGGTTTTGAGCGCGCAGTGAGCGAGCGACTAGCCAAGATTCGGTTGATCCTGCGCAACCGGTAGGCTGGGCTGCTGAGTAAATCAACCCAGAATGAGGAGTGCCTTGTGACCGGAGGACAGATCGCCGCGTTGATCGCAGCCGGAGCGTTTGCGCTGCTGGTGATTCTTTTAGCGATCCCGATCCTGAAGTTGGGTCGGACCCTAGATGAGGCGACGCTGGCAATTCGCAAGACTCACGAGGGTGCCGCACCGCTGCTCAGTAACGCCGTCGACACGATGAAGCACGTCAACACCAATCTTGAAAAGGTTGACGGAATCACGGCTTCAGCTGCGAGTGTTACGACCAATGCTGCCGCGCTCACGTCAGTCATCGCAAGCACGATCGGTGGTCCGCTGGTCAAGGTTGCTTCATTCACTTATGGTGTGCGGCGTGCTGTGGGCAGCCGCAGCAAGAAGGGTTAAGTAATGCGCCGTATCTTTTGGCTCGCGATGGGTATCACCATCGGCGTGCTCGCCGTGCGCAAGATGACCAAGGCCGTTGAGTCCTTAAGACCCGATAGTCTTGCCACCAAGACTGGCAATGCGCTGGCCGAGTTCGGGGTTGGGCTGCGCGGATTTACCGACGAGGTGCGTCTTTCCATGCAGCAGCGTGAGGTTGAGCTTCGAGACAGCGTCGGTTTTGACGGGGTACTCGGCGCGAAGCCCGCTGATTTCCCGAAGTGATGATTTAGGAAGTAATGAAGACCTCAGATATTCGGTCGCGTTTTCTGAACTACTTCGCACAGTACGACCACACCATTGTGCCCAGTGCCAGTCTCATCTCGCCGGATCCGACATTGCTATTAGTTCCGGCAGGCATGGTGCCTTTTAAGCCCTATTTCAGCGGCGAACTGAAGCCGATATGGGACCGCGCGACCAGCGTGCAAAAGTGCGTACGCACCGTGGATATTGAAGAAGTCGGCCAAACTAGTCGGCACGGTTCATTCTTCCAAATGTGCGGCAATTTCTCCTTCGGTGACTACTTCAAACAGAAGGCGATCGGCTTCGCCTGGGAACTGATGACCGCAACGCAGTCTGACGGCGGGTTCGGATTCGCTGAAAAAGATCTGTGGGTCACCGTTCATACCTCAGATGACGTTGCGGCTCGGATCTGGACCGACGAGATTGGTTTAGCGCCAAGCCGGTTGCAGCGGCTAGGCAAAGACAATTTCTGGGATATGGGAGTGCCGGGGCCATGCGGACCGTCCTCAGAGATCTTTATCGACCGCGGCGCGGAGTACGGACCCGATGGCGGTCCAGAGACCGGCGGTGATCGTTTCGTCGAGTTATGGAATCTCGTTTTCATGCAATTCGAACGCGGTCAATCCGCCCAAGGTGCCGGCAAGGGCCACGACTTCGAAATACTGGGCGATCTTCCGGCGCAGAACATCGATACCGGGATGGGTCTGGAGCGGGTCGCCACTGCGTTGCAGGGCGTGGACAATCTGTTTGAAATTGATGAGGTTTATCCCATCCTGGACAAAGCGGCCACCATGACCGGCAAACGGTACGGGGCCAATCACGACGATGATGTCCGGCTGCGAATTGTCGCTGACCATGTTCGTACCGGACTGATGTTGATCGGCGACGGCGTCACGCCGGCAAATGAAAGTCGCGGTTATGTCGTGCGCCGGATGTTGCGCCGCGCGGTCAGATCTATGCGGTTACTCGGCTACGAAGGTCTGAGTTTCCCTGAACTTTTTGGCGCAGCGCGCGATGCAATGAAGTCCTCCTACCCCGAGGTCGACACCGACTTCGAGCGGATCAGCCAGTATGCCTTCGCTGAAGAAGACCAATTCGCGAGCACCTTGCGAGCTGGAACAACCATTTTTGATGGTGCAGCCTCGCAAGCGAAATCAACCGGTCAAACTCAGTTTTCGGCCAGCAACGCATTTGCACTTCACGATACCTATGGCTTTCCGATTGACCTGACCCTTGAGATGGCAGCCGAGCAAGGCCTGTCGGTCGATGAGGCCGGTTTCCGGCGCTTGATGGGCGAGCAGCGTGATCGGGCAAAAGCCGACGCTGCCGGACGCAAGTTTGGCGATGCGAAGTCACCGGCCTATCGCCAATTGCTCGATGCACACGGCACGACGCACTTCACCGGCTATGCACAAATCACCCGTGAATCGCGAATCGCTGGACTCATCCGCGATGGCGAACAAGTCAGTGGCGCAACCCAGGGGGAGCAGGTCGAGATAATTCTCGATGCGACACCGTTCTATGCCGAGGGTGGCGGCCAGCAGCCGGACAACGGCATCATCACGATCGGCGACGGAACGATCGAGATCTTTGATGTTCAGGCCCCACTTCCAGGCCTAGTCGTGCATCGCGGCCGGGTGATCAGCGGTGAGGTTCAGAACGGTGACATCGTGCAGGCCAATGTTGATATTGGTCGCAGGCGAGCGATCTCTCGTGCGCACACCGCGACGCACCTCATCCATACCGCGGTACGAGCGCACCTGGGGCAATCAGCCACCCAGGCTGGTTCACTCAACTCACCCGGTCGATTGCGTTTTGACTTCCATACCCCCGGCGCAGTGCCGACGAGTGTCTTAGCCGATGTCGAGAACGAAGTTAATGCCATTCTGATGGACGATCTGGAGGTGCGAGCATTCCTGACCTCGCAGCAACATGCTCGCGACATCGGCGCAATGGCGCTTTTTGGTGAAAAGTACGGCGAGACGGTGCGTGTTGTCGAAGTCGGTGATTATGCGCGCGAGCTGTGCGGCGGTACGCACGCGGCGCGATCCGGTCAACTGGGCATGGTGAAACTACTCTCCGAAGGCTCGATCGGTTCTGGAGTACGCCGTGTGGAAGCGCTGGTCGGATTAGATGCCTTCGACTTCCTCGCCCGCGAGCACCTGCTCGTCTCCGGCCTTGCCGAAACGTTCAAAG
>JBDTCL010000288.1:0-5240 GCA_039923595.1 Antricoccus sp.
GCACCCACGATTCCTGCAACCCGACATCCGCGTTGATGCCAGCTAGCACGCGCGAGACTATCGCGACTAATCGTCGCAACTCAAAGCGAAGAGCCAATTCGTTGCGGTGTACGCGCGTTATGAATTAGATCGATGAGGTAATCCGTGCTGGATTCGTGGTTTTTCTTCTCGATGTTGGCACCGATGAGCCAGACTAGATTGTCGATCCTGCTCGCCGACATACCGTCCGGAGTGATGCTCAAGCCAGCGATTCTGTACCGAATGTTGAAGATGACTTCTTTGCTTCGCGAGCCAATAACATCGCCGAGATCGGTCGCTTCGGAAGTGAAGCAGTTATTCTGAGCGGTGCCTAGCCAGCGCTCGCTTCCGAGCAGCATCTTGATATGTACATCTTGCTTGAAACCGTTCCAGCCGAGATTGCGCAAGAATTCGCAAGCGAGCGTGAATCCCATCCAGGGAGCTTCATTCGGCGGGCGAATGGTTCGCGGCGCCAGCGGCGACGAAACCCTGGCTAGCCCGCTGACTCATTTGACCGGCCACCGCCCCGGCGCGGCGGCAGGTTGACCACCAGCACGCCGTTGTCGATCGACGTACCGGTGAACATCGAAACCTCAATCACCGGACCACTTCCGCTAAGGTCATCGACCCTGCTTTAGAGCTCGACCTGTGGATCAAAAGCGCGATCATCCCAAAATATCGGGACGAGCGGCCGCTCTGGCATCGGCAGCGGGAAGAACATTCAACAGTGATGATTACTTGTCGGCTGCGACCTGATCTAGCGGTACCTCAGGGTCTGCGAGCTTGACTGGATCGACGATGGTCTCATTCGAGATCAATTCCGCAATCTGCTCCGACACATCCCACACGTTGACGTTCATGCCAGCAGTGAGCTTGTTGTCGCGCAGCCAGAACGCAATGAACTCGGCTTTTTCCTGATCTCCACGAATAACGAGCTGATCGCCCGGCGCTCCGCGTCCTGCGTACTCGAGGCCGAGGTCGTACTGATCGGAATAGAAGAACGGCCGTTCGTCGTATCCATCGCTCCCGCCGGTAATCGCAGTGGCGACCGCGAGGGGATGCGTGATGGCAGTCGTCTGATGCTCGACGCGGAGCCGGCCGAGCACTCGATCGGGATAATTCGCGATATCGCCAGTGGCGAAAATATCGGCTTCTGAAGTGCGTCCATGTTTATCAACGACTACGCCGTTGTCGACCGTGAGACCGGCGGCGCGCGCAAATTCAACATTGGGAGTTGCGCCAATACCAATGAGAACGAGATCGGCCGGGATCTCAGTTCCATCGGTCAGTTTGACTGAGCCGACCGCAGCGCCATCAGCGTTAGGCTGGATCGATTCGACCGCGACCTCAGTACGCAGATCCACACCATGGCTGCGATGCAGCTTCGCGAAGAAGGCACCCATCTCGGTGCCCAGCGCATTCTGCAGTGGTTGTTCTTGCGTCTCAAGGACGGTGACCTTCGCCCCGGCGTCAGCGAATGCCGATGTGACTTCTAAGCCGATCCAGCCACCACCGATAACCGCGAGGCGAAGCGAGCCAGCGTCAGAGAGGGCCGATTTGAGCACATTGCTGTCCTCTAGCGTGCGCAGGTACAGCACACCTTTGAGGTTGGCTCCAGGCAAGTCGAGCTGACGGGCAGAGCTTCCAGTCGCGAGAACAAGTTGGTCATAATCCACTCGGTCACCACCATCAGTCACGATCTGATGCTCGGCAGGCACGATTTCAGTGACTAACGTGCCTGACTTGACGGTGATTTTGTGCTCGTCATACCAAGCTTGATCATGTAGTTCGACTTCATCGAGCTCGGCCTCGCCCTTGAGGTATCCCTTTGACAGCGGCGGTCGGTCATAGGGAAGGTGCGATTCACCAGCGAGGATCGTGATGTCACCGCTGAAGCCCGATTCGCGTAGTGTCTCAGCGGTTCGCGCTCCCGCAAGTCCGCCCCCAGCAATGATGACTCCGGCCATGATAAATCCTCTCCTCGGTGCGCTACTTACCCTCAGCCTACGGAACACCCGAGGCTGTGGCGCTGACTGATTGCTCTCAGTGGCTCTGTCGATCTACGCCGATTTGTGCTGACCATGGCGCATCGTACGCAGGTATTCACAACGAAGCGCGGGTCAGTTTGTGCAGCGCTAAGGCCGCAAAAGGTGCGTAGCCCAAGGCGATTGGTGCCGGAAGCATAATGCGTACCCAGGCCCGACTCCCGTTACTCGACGGATCGACGCCGTGAATCATCTGGATCTTCAAGGGACCGACTGAGACTCGCCAGGTCCAACGCATTGTTTCTTCATCTACCGCGACGATCGTGAACGGGATCTTTACGCCGAGCGGACCGACGACTACTCCCTGATCACCAGCGCAGATGCGGCCATCGATGCCCATGACTTTAATGATCTGCGGAGACCACGACGGCCACTCGGAGACGGTCATATATCGCCGCCATACCTCTGCTGGAGTGCACGGCCCGGTTCGATTTATGGTGAGAATGGTTCGCCCCAATCTGGTGCGGTGGTCGCGAGTAGTTTCGCCGATCCGCCTTTGTCCCAGCGTACGCATTTGCAGCGTCTCGGTGCTCTTCCGATTAAACGCAAGATGCGCGCTTGTCAGCACTGTGACTTTGGGTGGGACCTCCGCAATATTGGTCTGCAGCACGATCGCGCGGCTTAGTTTGGCAGGTTGGCGATTCGGCGCGAGATCTGTTCCAAGGTAGCAAGTTCGGCGGGCGTCAGATGGTCGATGAAACGAGCTCGTACGGACTGCAGGTGGTACGGCGCCGCGTCGACGAGCGTTGACATCCCCACCTCGGTGAGGTGCAGGATGCAACCTCGACCGTCTGAATCGTCGGCCTCGCGCTCAATCAAGCCCCGGGCCTTCATCCGGGACACCTGCCGCGAGAGACGGCTGCGCGACCACTCCATCTTGGCCGCGAGATATTTCAGCTCCCACCGATAATCGGGATGCTCCGACAGGGTGCTGAGTACTTCGTAATCTGCCGTCGATAGTCCAACCCGCGCCAAGTCGCGGCCCGTTCGAGCATTGACCGACACCAGCATTCGACGAAACTCGCGCCAGGCACGTTCTTCATTCGTCGTCAGCCACGGAGTTTGTCTCATCGCAGGAGCATATCGCTTGTTTCCATGTAAATGATTAGCTAATATCGTTTACATGTCACCCAATTTGGACATTCGGATCCTTGTCATCACTGCTAGCGTCCGTCCGGGGCGGCTCGGTCAAATGATCGCCAAGTGGTTCATCGACACGACGGTGCAGCTAGCCACGCAGTTGGCGATCACCTACATAGAGGCAGATCTTGCCCGCCTCGCGCTGCCGTTCCACGACGAATCCGAGCATCCGTCGTCGGGAATTTATGAGCATGCCTACACGCGCGAGTGGGCCCAGCTGGTCGATAGCGCAGACGCGTTCATCATCGTCACGCCCGAATACAACTACGCCATGCCAGCGTCGTTGAAGAATGCGATGGATTGCCTAAGTCGGGAATGGGCGTACAAACCCGTCGGCTTCGTCTCTTATGGCAATACCTCTGCCGGGACGCGAGCCGTCGTCATGGCTAAGCAGGTCGCGACGACGTTGCGAATGATGCCGATTGGTGCGGCGGTCTCACTGCGTATTAATGATGAGATTGAAACGGGCACAATGCGTCACAACGAGCGCCGCGATCAGCAGGCTGAGGGGGTAATTCGCGAGAGTGCCCGCCTAGCTCGGATCTTGCGGCCAATGCGCCGGCCCATATCGACCGTCACAATTGACCCTCCCCCACGAGGCCTGGTCCTCTCCGTCGCCAGGCAGGCTGATGCTGGCGAAATTCTCAGCCTGCAACTGTGCTGCTGGGTCGCTGAAGCGATACTAAACGAACGCCTTGATATCCCCGCGTTGGGCGAATCGTTGGATGATGTCACAAGGTGGCTGCAAGATTGGACATTCTGGTGCCTGCACGATGGCGGACGACTCGTCGGCGGTGTTCGCGTGCAACTGAACGCAACGACGTGGGAAATCGGTCGGTTAATGGTTGCCCCCGACTACGCCGGAGCTGGCATCGGCCGCTGGCTGCTGCGTCATGCCGAGCAGCTTGCGCCAAGCGAATCGGCACAGATTTCATTGACCACCGGAAGCCGAAGTACGCGCAATCTGCAGATGTATGGCCGCGCCGGTTACCTTCCCGATCACGATCAACCAGATCCTGGCGCGGTGCGTTTGGCGAAGCCAATTCAATCTATCGAGCAGCGGCGCTGAGATTGTGGCGAGTTGACCTAGCGCGACTCGAAACTGGGCTCATTCTAAGGCTGCCCAGTAGCTCGCCCGTAATATCAATGGTAGAAGTACAAGTGATGGGTTAACGCTCAATCAGCACATCACCAAGGTTCAAACAAGAGCCACAGGCGCCGTGTGAGATGGCATGGCCAAGATTCTTTGCCCGCCAACCGCGCAAAGGGTGAAAGTCCAGCAGTCAACATCTGGTTGCCAGAGCGAAGGGCGATTTATTTGATGTCACCTCTGATGGCTATTCAAGCCGTCGCTCGAATTACTGATCGGTAAGACGACGGTCGCTTCGGCAACTATCTCAACCTGTCAGGGTAGCCAGAACTCGCCAGTGCAACATGAATTCATAGGAGTCAGAAATGCCAGAAGAAGCATCCGCAGAGCAGCTTGAAACGATCCAGAAGATCATGAAGGGCGAACGCACCTGCATGATTACCACCATCAACGCTGAAGGGGCCTTGCATAGCCATCCGATGACGACGCAAGAGGCGCAGTTTGATGGCAACTGCTGGTTCATCATGTCCCAAAAGTCCGGTACATCGGCAAATGTCGAAGCAAATCCGCAGGTCAATGTCGCGTATGCCGGCGGATCGAGCTGGCTTTCGTTAGCCGGGACCGCGCAGATAGTGCGCGATCAAGCTAAGAAGAAAGAGCTGTGGAACACCTTCACTGAATCCTGGTTCACCGACGGTGCCGAGGACCCAGACGTCGTCCTGCTTCATGTCGAGACCACCTCTGCGCAGTATTGGGATAGCCCCGGCAAAGCTGTGACGATGGTCAGCATGCTCAAGGCCAAGATCACCGGAGACACCCCATCGGCTGGCGAATCCGACACAGTTCAGCTATAAGCCAGCAGTTACAACAGACAGCTACAACGAGCAGCGGCCAGCCGAACTCGTTCGAGACAGATCTGCACTACAACTGAGGAGAAAATGATGGCT
>JBDTCL010000289.1:0-4798 GCA_039923595.1 Antricoccus sp.
CGCGGCCATGCGGCATGCTCGTGAGGTTTTCTGAGCGGGTCTCTGCCCACTTGACTGGTTTGCCGAGTGCCCGAGCGGCAGCGATCGCGCCCACACATTCTTGCGGCACGCTGATCTTCGCGCCGAACGCACCGCCGACATAAGGAGTAATGACCCGCACATCTTCGGGCTTCATACCAAGGACCTTGCACACCATGCCGTGCATGATGTGGGCACCTTGCGAGGAGAGGTAGATCGTGAACGGCTCGTCGCCGGTGGGCGGTATCGCGACCACCGCGTTGCCCTCCATCGGCACCGCGGCGATGCGCTGATTGACTACGCGGGCGCGGACAACGACATCGGCACCGGCCAGGGAATCGGTGGGATCGTTCGTCCCCATCACGATGTTTCCCTTAATGTCGTCAAAAAGCAGCGGCGCGCCTTCGGCGACAGCAGACTCCATATCGGCCACGACATCAAGAGGTTCAAAATCGACAAGCACTTGCTCGGCCGCGTCGTCAGCCTGGGCTTGAGTCTGCGCGATGACCATCACGACTGCTTCGCCGACGAACCGCACTCGGTCCTTGGCCAGCAACGGCCGGGCCAGGACGGGATTAATTGCGAAGGCACCTTCGAACGGCGCCACATCGAGATCGGCTTCGGTGTACACCGCCACCACACCCGGCATCGACTTCGCATCAGCAACATCGATGCTGGTGATATCGGCGTGCGCAAAAGGCGACCGCGAGAAGGAAGCGAATAGCAAACCTTCGGGATTGACATCGCCGGTGTAAGTACCCGCGCCGGTCATCAACTCCGGGTCTTCGAGACGTTGAACTTCATTTCCGAGAATAGATCCAGGCATTGTGCAACTGTACGGCTTTCAACAGCGGCTCTGGAACTGGCGGCGCTAATCGACTCATCTAGATACACCTCACTGGCTTGGACTGCCCGCGATAACCGGGCCGCCGGTGTGCTCAAGTAGAGGGTGAAGTGAACCCTGTTGAGACGGAGAGCACCCAGAGCATGAGCATCGATATCGCCCGCATCCGAGCGCACTTTCCCGGACTGGCTGAGGGAACGGCCCATTTCGATGGTCCGGGCGGCAGTCAAGTTCCCGATGTGGTCGGCGCGGCAATGGCCGACGCCATCACCTCATCAATCTCCAACCGTGGCTCAGTGACCGCGGCAGAGAAGCGGGCCGATGCCATTGTTCGCGCAACTCGAGCGGCCGTCGCCGATCTACTCGGCGCTCCTGCAGGAGGCGTCGTGTTTGGTCGCAGCGCGACGCAGTTGTGTTACGACTTTTCACGCACGCTTGCCAAGTCGTGGTCCGCGCGCGATGAGGTTGTGGTGACCCGACTCGATCACGACAGCAACATCCGCCCCTGGATCCAGGCTGCTGAGCACGCAGGTGCAACGATCCGGTGGGTCGATTTCGATAAAGTCACCGGTGAGCTCGAGCCGCAGGATGTCGCCGCCGTACTGTCGGCAAACACCGCGCTGGTAGCGATAACCGGTGCCTCAAACTTGTTGGGCACCCGGCCAGATATCCCCGCGATCGCGCAGCTCGTGCATGAGGCCGGCGCGTTGCTGTATGTCGACGGAGTGCACCTGACGCCGCACGCATCGGTCGATTTCGAGGCCCTTGGCGCGGATATCTTTACCTGCTCGCCGTACAAATTTCTCGGGCCGCACTGTGCGGTGCTCGCAGCGGACCCGCAGCTGCTGGACAAACTGGAGCCAGACAAGCTGCTGTCGTCGAGCAATGAGGTTCCGGAGCGGTTCGAATTCGGCACGCTGCCTTATGAGCTGATGGCCGGAACAACTGCGGCAATCGATTTTCTTGCCGGTCTCGACGAGGCCGCTTCGGGCAGTCGCCGCGAACGACTGGTCGCTTCGATGAACGCCCTGGAAGAGCATGAGGATGCGTTGTTCAATCAACTAGAGGGGCGCCTCGGTGCGGTACCGGGCGTGCACCTGTATGGCCAGGCGGCGCATCGAACACCGACGATGTTGCTCAGTGTTGATGGCCGCGACTCGGCAGAGCTGTACCGGTTCCTGGCCACCAAGGGCGTTAACGCCCCCGCCGGATCGTTCTATGCCCTAGAGGCGAGCCGTTGGCTCGGCCTCGGCGATGCAGGCGCGCTGCGAGTAGGCCTCGCACCGTATTCCAACCAAGACGACATCGACCGTCTCGTCACCGGAATTACCGAGTTCGCCAAAAGCTAGACGATCAGGACCGACCTGGATCAATGCGGGCGCGCAGGTCGGCTTCGGTCAGATCGCCAGGTTTTGCGCCGGTCCGGACTGCTTCGCGCATCAAGCTCGCGATGGCAGAATTCACCGGCGCAGTCCGGCCATGCTGATGCGCGATCGCCACGATCTCGCCGTTCAAATAGTCCGACTCAGATGAACCGGTCGCGCGTGCCATCGACTGCCAGGTGGAGCTGCGGACACCGCCGGGCTGACCAGGAACCTTGCCGATGCGAAGTGCCTGACGGCTGGACTCTTCCTCTGCTTCGGTGTTCATCACGATTCCGGCCGTCGTATACGCCTCGATTGCCTCAGTACGCGCCTGGTCAATGAGGTCCGAAACCCCCTCGATGTCATCGATAAGTGCATTGACCGAGTTCGCTAGATTGGCCAGTAGCTTGCGGTATTTCCACGGCATCACATCAGCTGGCAGCGGCACATCCACCCCCGCCCTGGCCCAATCTGTCCGTACCTCGGCCAGCAAAGCCCGATCATCGTCGTCCGTCAACGCCGCCGGTACCCGCGAGGTGTGCAGCAGCGCATAGGTCTCGGATGTCCGTACCGTCACATCGCCAGGCTCAAGAAAAGTCGCGGGCATCCACACGCAGATCCCATACACACGGGCAAACCAGCGCAAGGCTAGCTGTTCGCTGGCCACACCGTTAAGCGCCATCAGCACCGGCAGCCGGTCGCCCGCGGTGCCGACGAGCGTGTCACCGTCGTGCACTGGGCAGTCAGCCCACTCCGCCAGCGCCGCTTCGGCCTGCTGAGTCTTGGTCGCAATCACCAGCACATCGTCGATACCGAGTCTGATCGAGTCCGGCCCAACGGCCAGATCAGGCTGAACGGTGAAGCTGCGTTCGGGAGTATGGATCGTCAAGCCGTTGCTCGACATCGCGTCAAAGTGGGCGCCTCGCGCGACGAGGATCGTCGGCACTCGCGCTTCGATGAGTAGGCCGCCGAGCCCGCCGCCAATCGCGCCGGCCCCGACGATCACATAACGTTTAGTCATACCTGCACCCTAATGTTGGAGGTCACGTGATGACTGAGCCGGTAACCGCCGAATCCTTGACCGCGCACCTACCTCCGGCGCGACCGATGGACCTGGTGGAGCTATCTGAGCGAGTCGCTCGGGGACTACGGATGGTTGTCCTTGACGACGACCCGACCGGTACCCAGAGCATTAAAGACCTGCCGATCTTGACCGCGTGGTCGCCTGCCGACCTACAGTGGGCCTTCGCCCAGGACACGCCTGCGTTCTTCATCCTGACCAACAGTCGCAGTCTCGGACCCGACGCGGCAGCCGCGCTCAACCGCGAGATCCTGCGCGCGATCGCCGAGGTTGCCGGAGCCGCTCAGATCGAGTATGTGATAGCCAGTCGCAGCGATTCGACGCTGCGTGGCCACTTTCCGCTCGAAACCGACGTCATTACCGACGAACTGGCTCGTTCGCGAATATTGATTGACGGTGTCCTGATCGTGCCGGCCTACCTCGAGCCCGGGCGCATTACGATCAATTCGCGACACTGGGCGCGCACGACCGGCGGCATGATCCCGGTCGGTGAGAGCGAATTCGCGAAGGATTCCAGTTTCGGCTATACCTCGTCGGACTTGCGAGCGTGGGTCAGCGAAAAAACTCTTGGCGCGATCGCCGTGGAGGCTGTGGCGGCAATTACGATCGGCGACATTCGACTCGGCGGACCGGACCGGGTCCGCGAGATTTTGGCCAGTTTGCACGACGCGCAGCCGGTGGTCATCGACGCGGTGATCGATGATGACCTGCGGGTCGTTGCTGCGGCAGTCGTCGCCGCCGAGAGCGCGGGCCAGCGCTTTGTTTATCGCACTGGGCCATCCTTTGTCCGAGCCCGGGCCGCCCAGGAGGCCAGCGCACCGATCCGAGCACAGACCACCACAACGACCGGTGCGGGCGGCGGCTTGATCATCGTCGGCTCGCATGTCGGCCAAACATCGCGGCAACTGGGCAAACTGCACGCCGCGAATGTGCTGACTGAACTGAGCATCGATGTCCGAACGGTGCTTGATGCTGCGCGACGCGACGAGCACATCGCGCAGGTAGCCCGCCGAGCGATCGACGCGCTGGGTGAGCGAGACGTCGTGATCGCCACCAGCCGGGAGTTGATTACCGGCAGCGATCAGCAAGACAATCTGCGCATCGCGCGGACCGTCTCGGCGGCGCTCGTTGCGGTGGTCCAAGCGATCATCGCCGAGACTCGGCCGCGCTTCGTGATTGCTAAGGGCGGGATCACGAGTTCTGATATCGCCACCGGCGCTCTCGGAATTCGTCGCGCGTGGGCTCGCGGCACGCTACTGCCGGGCATCATCTCACTATGGGAACCGGCTGAGGGTCCGGCAGCAGGGGTTCCGTTTATCGTCTTTGCCGGGAATGTCGGCGACGATGACGCACTCGTCACCGTAGTGGACGCGCTCAAGCGCTAAATCGCGAAGTCCCCGGCTTTTGGGCAGAAAAGTGGAGGACCCAGGGCTTGAACCTGGCGAGGCGCCCCAAGTGCGCATCCCCCTTGTACTCGATTGCTCGAGACCA
>JBDTCL010000290.1:0-4966 GCA_039923595.1 Antricoccus sp.
AACGAAAGTTCGGGAAAGACGATTAACTGCGCACGCGCCGAGCGGATCGCCGCCGCGTGCGCTGCCACATTCGCCGCTAGGTCAGCGCCGGCGTTCTGAGGTTGAGCCACAGCGATGGTCAGGTCACGATTATTCACTCACCGAATGTAGCCGAGGAGTTTTAGCAGGCACTGCCCCACTGCGACCGGACTCGCTAAAATCCTGCGATACGCCAAGGTGACAGCGATTGCCGACTCTAATGCTCGCCGAGTGGTTGGCAATCATTCGTGCAGTCGCCGGGAGCATTCGGTGCCGGCGAGTGTGCGGCGGGCCGATGCAAGACCGCGACTTCCGGCACGATCCAAACATCGGAATCAGTTAGCTCAGCTCGACCATCGACAATGAGCGACATACCTTGAAATTCGCGTGGAGCGAAGAGCACGGTAACGCAGCTGTTAACGGCAATGTTGGCTGCCGTCCCTTTCCCGGGCGTGGCCGCGACCAACCGGCCATCGTCAAGTCGCGCCTCAACGCTGACGACTTTGACTCGACCTTCTGGCGACACGCTTAATAGATAGCCGGAATCAAAATCTTCGAGAGCATCGGCTAGTTGATTTAGATCTACTTTCACACTCATGGTTTGAGAATACGACTTTGCGCTGCACTAAGCGACAAGTCACTGATCCTGCGATCGCCCAAACCCCGAGGCTCCCAAACCGTCGTTCCAAATATCGAACGAGCAGGATCGAGCTCAGCGCACCATTCGTATCTCGTCTAGGTTGGCGTGCGAATCCTGGGAGTTGGTCGCGCCGTCCGGAACGAAGCCGTTGCGCCGATAAAAGGACATGGCCCGCGGATTTTTGGCCGCGACCCACAGTTCGGCGGGCCGGCGGCCAAGCACTGCATCTAACAGTTGCTGAGCAAGTCCAGAGCCGTGATGGGACTTCTCGAGGTACAGCGCCATCAACTGCTCGGGCCGTACCGCTCCTTCGGCAGTGCTCTCCCCCGCGCTGATGAACCCGACAAGCTGCCGGTCATACTCGGCTACCAGCAGGCCTGGTTGGGGTCCAAGCTCGACGATCAAATAGCTCCAGAGTCGCTGGCGCACCGCGATCGCGGCCGGTCCCAGCGCGCTGGCGGGAACAATATCCGAGTATGTCTGCTGCCAGGTGAGCACGTGCAGTTTCGCAAGCGCGTCAATGTCGTCTGCGACGGGCGGGCGGATCAGATATGCAGAATCCATCTGTGCACTCTAACGATTGATGCAGCTACAGACACAAGCTTTATTTCCCTCAGCGTCAGCGATTACCACGAATGACGGTGCCTCATCAACGATCCTCCCACCGGCAGCGACCGCGGTTTCAATCCGATTCTGCATCTGATCGTGCGGCACCCATAGATCAATGTGGAACCGCTGACGTTCCTGCGCCCGAGAGTCCGTACTTTGAAACCACAGGTTTGGTGATCTGCCGCCCGGATCGACGATATCGTCCCCATCCAACACATCGGGATTGCCGGTGAGTAATGCCGCCCACACGGGGCCGACTAACTCGCGATCCGCGGTATCGAGCGCCAACTCGAATTGGCTCAACGTCTCTGGCGTCGAAGCGATCCCAGCAGCACTGGCAATAGCGCTGATTTCGCGGGCCAGGTCAAGATCACGGTCGGTAACCTGGCCCACATCGTGGCTGATCAATTTGATATCCACGTGCGGATAGGTCAGGGTGACGTCTGGGTGATGATTAGCGGCTTCAGCGGCCTCAGCGAGCTGGCTGACAAACCGCACACCGGCGAGGAAATCACCGGTGCTGAACCGGGCGTGCAGGCCCTGCGCAAGCAACCGCCAGTCATCGAGGTTGGCATCCAAAATTTCTTTTACGCTTAGTGATGGCATCGCTTCACTCTGACAGAGCGAGCCCGCGAAGTCACCCCTCGGCACCAATCTTGGCGTGCGCTTAGTGACGGAGACGATTCTGTGACTGTGGCAGCAACGACATTCCCTCAGCACTCGGGCCCTGACCCCACAATCGCATCGTCGCCACAGGTCGGGCGCGCTCATGAACCGCAGTGGACGCGCTGGGCGCTCGGTGCACTTCTGGCTTGCACTGCTGCGCTTTACCTCACCCGCATTGATATCTCCGGGTTCGCCAACTACTACTACTCAGCCGCAGCCCAGGCGGGCTCGGTTTCGTGGAAGGCCTTCTTTTTCGGTTCCCTCGATGGTGGCAATTCGATCACCGTCGACAAGCCGCCAGCGGCACTCTGGCTGATGAGCTTGTCGATCCGAGCGTTTGGTCTGAGCAGCTGGTCGATCCTCATTCCGCAAGCACTGATCGGCGTGGCTACCGTTGCGCTGCTGTTTGCGACAGTCCGTCGCTGGAACGGGCCCGTCGCCGGTCTCCTGGCAGCAACGGCACTTGCGCTGACCCCGGTTGCTGCGTTGATGTTCCGATATAACAACCCAGATGCTCTGCTCACCTTGCTCTGCGTTGCCGCCGCCTATGCAACTACGCGGGCTATCGAGACCAACCTGGCACGCTGGGCGTACCTCATCGGCGCGCTACTCGGTTTGGCGTTTTTGACGAAGCTATTGCAGGCATTTCTGGTTATTCCGGCATTCGCGATTACCTATCTCATTGCTGCGTCACCGTCACTGAGATATCGACTGGGCTATCTTCTGCGGGCGCTAGCCGCACTGGTCCTGGTAGCCGGCAGTTGGATTCTCACAGTGCTGCTCACACCTGCAAGTGAACGACCGTGGATCGGTAGTACGTCTAGCAACAACATTCTTGATCTCACCCTCGGCTATAACGGCCTCGGCCGACTTACTGGCGCCGAGACGGCCGGTAGCCAGACGGTCAGTGGCGGATCAGGAAGCGTGCTGCGAATGTTTGGCGGTCAAATGATCGTCGATGTTTCGTGGCTACTCCTAGCGGCAATCGGTACCGTAATCATCGGACTGGTTCTCAGACGTGGCCAGGAACGCACTGATCGTGCCCGCGCAGCGCTGCTGATGTGGGGTACTTGGCTGGTCACCTGCGTCGTAGTTTTCTCCAGCATGTCCGGAATCTTCCACACTTACTACGCAATCCAACTCGCGCCAGCGATCGCGGCACTCTTCGGCATCGGCGCGACCCTGCTGTGGCAGGAGCGTGGTCGCGCGTTCGTCCGTTTCAGTGGGGCAGGTGCGCTAATCGTCACCACCGCACTCAGCACAGTTGCATTTCTTCGGAACCCGGCACTCGCTCAGTGGGCGATGTGGCTAGTTCTCGTCGTCGGATTGATCGCGACAATCGCGTGGATTGCGCCCTTGATGGCGAAGCAAGGCCAGAACGGTGCACGTATGCGGCGCGCGATTGCCTTCGGTTCGCTATTAGCCTGCCTTGCCGGGCCCGCGACGTTCACCATCCAAACCGCGTCGATCGGTCATCAAGGATCGTCGCTATCGTCGGGACCGAACGGATTGGGACGTAGCCTGACATCCGCGTTCAAGTGCGGGCCGTTGGTCAGCACGTTGGACAAGGATGCCGATTCGTACCGATGGGTCGCAGCCGCCAGTCGCGCGACGCTACCGGCCACCTGCCAACTTGCCACCGCCCATCCAGTCATGTCCGTTGGCGGTTTTTACGGCAAGGATGGAGCACCGACGCTCGCGCAATTCTCCGCGCTTGTCGCACAGCACGAGGTGCACTATTACATCGAGAGATCCAGCGCGATACCGCAGAGTAAAGGCACTGACTCGACGTCAGTCGAGATTCAGAAGTGGGTACACCAGCATTTCGTTGGGGTGCATGTTGCCGGAATCGTCCTCTACGACCTCACACCAAAGGGCGCAAGTTCCTAGTTCGACTTGGTGACTGTCGTCATTGCGGGGTTGAATGGCATTGGCGCGCGCGACGCGCTTCAACCGATATGAGCCAGGACAGCCTTCAGTGCGATGTTTAGCGCGGTGCTCCAACAACCCGAATCATGACCGGCATCGCAGCCATTACCCGTTTTGCCGTACATCATGTAGTTGAACGGTGTTCAGGTTTTCCCAAGCGCATCGACGACGACTCATTGGTACCACGCAACTGTTCCTCCGTATCTTGTCGATCAGTACACGAACGGTGAACCCACCATTTACACGTACAAGGACAACGGACTGAACCTGGCGAACATATCACCGCGCTCAACTTCAACGTTGATTATGTCGCTGATTGGATACTGATAGACCGCCAGTGCAGATGCTGATCGGTCCGGCCGGCACCGGCAAAACCACGACGATGGCCTCCCTGGTCGCGGTGTGGCAGCAGGCCGCCGGCCGCCCAGTGCGGGGCCTGGCACCGACCGCCGCCGCGGCCTCCGTACTGCGGACCGAAACCGGGATGGACCACACGGCCACGATCGACTTGTGGGCGACCCGCCGCGCCCACGGCCACCCCAGTGCACGGTTCGCACCGGGTGAGCTGGTGATCGTGGACGAGGCAGGGATGGCCGGCACCCTGAACCTGGACCGGGTCGTCGCGGCGGCACGCCAGGATGGGGCGAGTGTGCTGCTGGTCGGGGATCCGTACCAGTTGGCCGCGGTCGCCTCCGGCGGCGCGATGCGCCTCATCCAACACGACGTCGGAGCCGCCCAATTGCACACCGTATGGCGATTCAGCGACCGCGACCCAGTCACCGGCGCGCGGGTGATCCGGCAATGGGAAGCCGATGTGAGCCTCGCGATCCGCGGCGGCAACGAGGCCGGCCTGGAGCCCTACTTCGCGCACGACCGGATCACTAGCGGCTCCCGTGAGGCGATGACCGATCAGGTCTACGCCGCCTGGATGGCCGATCAGGACGCGGGCACCGAGTCGGTGATGCTCGCCGCAGACAACACCACCGTGCAGGAATTATCCGAACGGGCGCGAGCGGACCGGGTCACCGCCGGGCAGGTCAGCACCACCGGCGGGGTGCAGCTGCACAACGGCAGCATCGCCAGCCTGGGGGACAAGATCGTGAC
>JBDTCL010000291.1:0-3890 GCA_039923595.1 Antricoccus sp.
GCAGGAACTCGATGCTGCGCTAGGCGAAATCGATCAACTCGCAGCTCACGGCCGGGTGCGGGCGATCGGTGAAACCGGATTAGATTTTTTTCGAACGACTGATGCTGCCCAATTGGCGCAGCAAGAACGGTCATTCAGAGCTCACATCCAGATCGCGAAAAAGCATCAGTTGCCGGTCATGATCCACGACCGTGACGCTCATGAAGATGTTTTCCGAGTGTTGGCCGATGAAGGGGCTCCAGAGCAGGTTGTTTTCCATTGTTTTTCCGGCGACTCTCACATGGCGCGGTACTGCAGCGAGCGGGGTTATTACATCAGCTTCGCCGGTAATTGCACGTTCGCCAAGGCCCAGCAGCTACGAGACGCGGCCACGGTTGCGACCGCAGACCTGATTCTGGTCGAAACCGATGCACCATTTCTTACTCCCGCTCCGCACCGGGGCCGACCCAACGCGCCATACCTGGTGCCACTGACGGTGCGTGGCATCGCCCTACTGCGACCGGAACCGCTCGATGAGTTATGCCAAATCATTAGCGATAACAGTGAACGCGTCTACGGTCCGTGGTAGTTACGATGAGTGTTAAATCGAAACGTTTGTGTCCACCGCTGACCGACGCTATTGCGGCACAATGATGGTGTGCTGATTTCGCTGCGAGGGGGTGGACCATGGGCCGAGTAATTGTGGGGTTCTTTGTCGTCCTTGCACTCGTGCCGGGTTTCATGCTGGCCAAATTATGGTTGGCCGCAGCGAATCGGCGAATGATCGACTTCGGGTCGATGAGTTTTGTGGAGCCGACCAAGGCCGCTGATGAATCTACTGCGCGTTTTGTTCGCCGCCGCAGCCACAGCACCTACTATGGCGTCGGCGTAGGCGTCCTGGCGTGCGTTGCGCTTGCACTCAAGGTCGGCGCATCGACGGTCTTCTTCTGGATACCGATCCTCATCATCGGCGGTATCTTTGGTGTTTTGATCGGCGCCGCACTGCCGCAGCGCCCGGTATGGGAACGGATTACTGGCGACCGGCCGGTTTCTCTCGACGCGCTGTCTTGGTCGATGCGCGGCGCCTGTCTGATGGCTGCGGGTACGGCATTGGTTGCCTATCTCGACGCTGGTCCGCACCACCTGCTGACGGCTGGCTGCGCCGTGGACGCCAAACCAGGACCATCTGCGACGCTCTGCTTGGTTGCCATAGGCGTGAGCGTGGTCGCGTGGGCGGCCGGAGAGCTCGCTATTCTTCGGCTAGTGCCTGGTCGCAAGATACCTAAAGATGGCGCTGATGTTGCTGTTGATGATGCCGCGCGATCAGCGATCGCCCATAGCGCCGTTGGCGCGACTACGTTGCTGGCCCTAATTTCTCTTTCGGTCGTGGGCATCGGCGCGGGACTGGTCGCGGCATCGGGTAGCTGCTCGGGAAGTGCTGCGATTGGTGCAGGACTACTGACCCTTGGCCTGGCTGCTGCCATTGCCGTGGTGGTCATGGCGGGCACCCTGATTCAGTGGGGTGCTCAACTGCGCAAGATCGCGACCTACGTCCACAAGACGGTCAATCAGGACATGGTGAGCGGCGGCCGTTAGGCCCATCAGCGAACGATATTTCAGCGTCGCCGGTAATTGCCGATGTGTCATGGCCAACAGTGGGGTTGGCCCAGCGTTCATCTG
This sequence comes from Antricoccus sp., assembly GCA_039923595.1. GTDB lineage: Bacteria > Actinomycetota > Actinomycetes > Mycobacteriales > Antricoccaceae > Antricoccus. Next base: position 1,660 of record JBDTCL010000291.1, read on the forward strand.
TCCGTTATGCTCCTGTGACCGAAACCGCCAGGGTGGGGAAGCCCGAGCCGTACGGTGTTGCCTGCAATAAATCTCAACTCAGGGCTCCGCCGCTCGCTTAAGAAGCAATTTCCCGTGCCTGGACAGGCCAACCATCGGAGTTTTTGTGCGCCGTTCGTACCGACTGAGCCTCAGTGTGCTCGCAGTCGCCGCCATTGTGGGCGGGACTTTTGCCTTTAAAGCACTTGATAAGACGCTCAGCGTCATCGTGGACGGGCGCTCAAGCACCGTCTCGACCTACGCCTCCAATGTGGCTGGCGTCCTGAAGGACGCCGGAGTGAAGGTCACCGCCAAAGATGTGGTCGTCCCCTCGCTCACGAGCGTCGTCACGGACAAAGCCAAGATCGTGCTCAACCGAGCGCGGCCCCTTGAGGTCACCATTGATGGGCAAACCTCCAAAAAGTGGGTCACGGCCTATACCGTCAGCGAGGCGATGACCCAACTCGGCATTGATGCAGGTTCGGATATCTCCGCCTCCCGCTCAGATCGGATTCCGCTTGGCGGAGCGTCATACACGGTGACCACGCCGAAATCGGTCGTTATCAATGTTGATGGGCAGACACTTGCCGTGATCTCCACTGGCCAAACAGTCGGTGAGGTGCTCACGAAGCAAGGTGTCCAATTGCTCGACGGCGATTTCGCCACGCCTGCGCTCGATAGCCCAGTCGCCACTGGTAGTCAAATTCAAGTCACGCGAGTGCGTAACGCTACCTCTGTGGAGACCCAGGTGGTGAATTACCAAGTCGTGCAGCAACCCGATGACACCCTCGCCAAGGGCCAGACCCAGATAGTGACAGCGGGGGTCAACGGCGAGCAGGTCGTGACCTACACGGTGACGACAACTAATGGCCAGCAGTCGGCTAAGACTGCGACCTCAACGCAGGTAACGAAGGCTCCCGTCGATCAAGTCGTCAAAGTGGGCACCAAAGTGGCACCGGCACCGGCACCGGCACCGGCACCTGCGCCTGCACCGGCTGCGACCGGCGGCAACAACACTGGTACAGCGCCGCCCGCAGATGCCAGCGGTCTGAATTGGGACGCACTCGCCGGCTGCGAGGCTGGTGGTAATTGGGCGATCAATACCGGCAATGGATTCTATGGTGGCCTGCAGTTTGATGCGAAAACTTGGTTGAGCAACGGTGGCGGTGCTTATGCACCGACAGCAAATCTTGCCACCCGTGAGCAGCAGATCGCAGTCGGGACGAGCCTTTACAACGCTCGTGGCCCCGCGCCGTGGCCATCCTGCGGCAAGCTGCTGTAACGGCGTCGATGGCTAAGCATTATTCGGGGCGTCATGCCGCGTCCGAGGCAAGCCGTGCGCTCGGTGATGAGCTGGCAACTGCAAGGGAAGATAGCGTTGCATATGTTTCTCGACATAGCGCTGCGCAATTAGCAGATCATTCCTCGTGGTTACGCCAGGGGATCTTCGGACTGGTATCACTGGTACTCATCGGCGGCACGCTCGTTTTCGCGGGACTGTCCAAATCAATCACCCTGGTCGTTGATGGGCACGGGCGCACCATGTCCACCTATGACGCACAAGTTGCTGACGTTCTTCAGGATGCAAAGGTGTCGATTAAGGCCGACGATCTGGTGACGCCGCTTAGGAGCCAGCCGGTCAGCGCCGGTGCAGTTGTGACGGTGACCCATGCTCGACCGATCACCATCACCATCGACGGTCAAAGCACCACGAAGATGGTCGCGGCTCTAACCGTGCAAGAGGCAATGCAACAGCTTGGTCTGAGCGATTACGCGGTCGCTGCATCACGTAGTAGCCGCATAGCCCCAACTGGCGCGACGCTGTTGGTGAGTTCACCCAAGGCGATCACTATTGCCGTGGATGGCACCGTGCACGATGTCATTACGACCGCCGTGACGGCCAAAGAGGCGGTCCAGCAGGCCGGGATCGCCCTCGCTGACACTGACCAGCTTGCCCCTTCTGCCGCTGCGGGTGTGACTGCTGGCATGGCAATCACCGTGACGCGCGTCAGCTCAGCAATCATCAGCGAAAAACGCGAGGTTCCTTTCGTAGTTACCAAGCAACCGAATCCGGACCAGTACATCGGGATTAATTCGACCCTCACACCGGGGGTGAATGGGCAGTCGCAATTCATCGTCCTTATCGACTCCACCAATGGTGTCCAGACGAGCCGCAAGGACATCTCCAGCGCGGTTCTCGTAGCGCCGGTCAC
>JBDTCL010000292.1:0-6880 GCA_039923595.1 Antricoccus sp.
TAGCTCATGACACCTCCGCTTATGCGCCGGGCTCCGATGACATCAGACGATGTGAAGCTGACCGTAGCAGTGCGCCGACAGTCCTCTAAGCGTGACGGGTAATCAACCACCAGCGCATCAGAACGAAGCGGCCGGTCCCAATGACGAGGTTGATCAGCAGTATTACCGCAATCCCTGCCAACGACGAGAAGCCATCTGGAACTCCAGCGAGGACCGCGGTGCTCAGAGCTAGCCCGATGAGGCTAGCGGTCAGCGCAATTGTCTGATCAGCTCGGCGGGTATTCCGATCGTTGACGCTGAATGCCCATCGTCGTTGCAACTCGTTCGCCACGAGAGTTGAGACGGTCCAGCCGATCACATTTGCCATAACTGCGGGTATCCACATCCCTAGCTCTGCGTAGAACGCCAGGTATAACAGCATCGCCGCGCTTCCCACACCAGCGAATTTGGCGAGCTGATCGATCGATGTGTTGAGTCGTGGAGGGCGGTGTTGCATTGCCGGTGGCACCGCAGTGGCGGTCTCACGTGACACGCATCCAGGCCTCATATCTGTAGAGTACAACTAAACGCTTTGGCGTGTCCTCAGGACGGCTGTGACCTTGCAGTCACCCTCGCGCCGCAGCGGCAGCAGCACCGGTAAGGGCGCCTCCGACCTGTAAAGGTGGAATTCGGCCGCGGACTTGCATCCGGGGTCGCGCGCGCCTCGGTATATTTTCGAAACAGACACGATCGTCCTCGAACACACTCAGTCCGCGGAAAGGATCCGTCCCCATGGCTCACCCGCCACCGGTTGCGAGCGGTAGCTGCCCACCGCTACCGGCCAACGCGATAGACAACCACTGCCACGTTCTCGACCCGACCAGTCGTGCCGTGCCGGGCGCACAGTACGCGCCCTTCGACGCGCCTGTAGGTAAATATGAGCAGCAACTGCGGGCGTTGGGTATCAACCGTGGCGTCCTGGTCACCGCGTCGACTCACGGCACAAACAACCAGCCCATGCTTAACGCGCTCCGGGAATCGACATCCACTCTGCGCGGGATCGCCGTCGTTGACCGGGCCATCAGCGATGACGAACTGATCGCACTGCATAACGCCGGGGTGCGTGGGCTGCGGCTGCAGGACCAGTTCGTCGGCGGCACCCCCCTCGACGCGCTCGGCGAACTCGGTGATCGGATCGTGGACCTAGGCTGGCACCTCGAGGTCTGGACGGACCTGACCGCGCACCTAGACTGGCTGCCCGATGCGATCCAGCGCTGCGCAGTACCAGTGGTGCTCGATCACCTGGGGTATTTTCCGATGGAATCACCACAGCAGGCAGCGGCGACAGGAGTCATGATCGATCTTGCCCGAGCCGGTGACGCCTGGATCACCGTTTCCGGCGCGTATCGACTGTCGCCGGTCCCGGCGCCGTCAGCAGCAGGTCGGCATCTGGCGCCGCGGGTACACCAACTACTTGAGCAGGTACCCGATCGATTGTTGTGGGGATCGGACTGGCCGCACGTCGCACCGCCGCACGGTGTGCCGACCATCGACGAACTGCTGGCCGAACTTGATGAATGGTGTGGCCACGACCCGGCACTGATAAAGCAGCTGACGGTGACCAATAACGCCGCCTGCTACAACTTTTGAACCGGCCGCATTTGGGTACACAGCCGAGTTTGAGGGGTGCAGTACGGTCTCAGAGTTGTTTGTCGACATAGCCCACTGTGTGCGAGGTCAGTCATGGGTGCTCACGGTTCGTTGTTCCGCCGGGCAGCAGAATGGGCGATAAACGTGTGCATGCCTGTCGCGCGGCCATCAGCGGCGCAATACCAGAATCTCCGGGCGTATCTCCGCGGAGCGTTAGTAGATCTGAGTAAACGAAGCCAGCCCCTGTGCAGGCGAGGCGCCGACGACGAGTTCTCGATCGCTGTTGAGTCGAGTGAGCGCGTGGCATTAAGGAGCATCGCCCAGCCTCCGATGAGCAGCTCAGCTGAGGCAGCCTCACTCGCTTGCCGGTGTGGTGTCGCCACAGATGTTTAGCCGTAGTTTTGGCTTTGTCCAGGATCATGAGTACATCTTGGCGATGAGATCGTTGGCGATTGTGTGCGCGAGAGCGAGGCCGTCGGCCCCAGGGGCGAGGTTTGACCAGATCACAACGGTCACTTTGCTCACTGGGTCGTAGCCCATATACGAGTTGTAGCCGGGCAGCTCACCGGTATGGCCGTAGAAGTGCGGGCCAAGTTTGCCCAGACCCATGCCGTAGGCCACGTCCGGAATCGGCGTCTTGACAAGATCCTGCAATCGCTGTTGCTGCAGGTCTGGTTTCAGCAAGTTCCCGCCAACCAGCGCCTTAACCCAGGTCGCTAGGTCCTCAATGGTCGAGATACCCGACCCAGCCGCCCATGCCCACGACGGATTTGTATTCGTCTGATCGTTGGGCAGCAGGGTGCCTGCTTGCGCCTGGGCGAGCAGGTCGGCGGGCAGCTTCGACGTGGCGAGCGTCTGCACGTTGTCGGTGTACATGTACCCGTTCGAATACGGAGCAGGAATTGTGGCGTCCTCAATCGCGGGGAAAGAGGTGTTCTTCAGACCTAGCGGAGTGAAGAATCGCTCCTCGAAGATCTGCTGCAGTGGCTTGTTCTCGATCTTCTCGGCAATGAGCCCCAGCAGTATGTAGTTGGTGTTCGAGTAGTGCCAGCCTTTTCCGGGTGCGAAATAGGGCGGCAGGCCGGTTCCCATGGCCACGAGCTGCTCCGGGTTCCAGGCCGTCTGAGGTTTAAGATCCATATCCTGATTCATCTGGTACGTCTCGGTGTAGTTGAATAGCCCGCTGGTCATATTGAGCAGTTCCTTGATCGTGATGTTCGCACCGTTCGGCACATCTGGGCGATACCTCGAAACCGGGTCGTTCAGCGCGATCTTCCCCTCCTGCACCAACTGCAGGATGGCTGTGGCCGTCCAGGTCTTGGTGTTCGACCCGACGCGCACGTGATCGTCGAGTGAGACAGGGGTCGAACCACCGAGCTCGGTGGTGCCATAGGTCGCAGTGACCTCACCATCGGGGGTTCGGATCAGCATTGCCGCTCCGGGAATCATCATGCTCTTAGCGAGCTGTTTGAACTGGGTGGTGATGGCGGCGCTGTCGAGGGGCGGGTGGGGTGCGCCAGGGACGGCGCTCGATGAGGCAGTCGAGGCTGATCGGGTGCTGCTCGTGCATGCTGTCATCGTCACAGCAAATGCCAGTGCGGCCGTCAGGCCAATGATTCGCACCCGGCGCGAGCGCGATAGTGACCGGTGACCGGTGGCAGCAGACATCTGAGAACTCCTTAGGCTGATCTGAAAAATGATTCAGGTGGTCCGGGTTTCACGAGCCGTTTGTAGGCCGCGTCCATGGATCTATGGCGATTACCGTTTCGTCGGTGGGGTTGGGATGCCCGGTTCCGGCGAGATAGCGATTCTCGATGCCGGGATAGACTTCCCCGCCACGTTCCCCAGCTCGTTGTCCGAGAGTTTGACGGCCCTCCGCGGTTGCTTCGGTAGAGCCCGGGGACCACCACCATCCTCGGTTTCTGTGCTGTCCTCGATGTTGATGCTTGCCTGGCTGGTGTCTTCGTTATGCGATCTTTCCCTGCTCGTAACGGCGACCGTTCGTGGTCGCGGCTGCGCCGGACAAAAATTGTGGTTTGGCCTCGATAGGCTCCACGATCGTCCTTGTCGCAGGCTGCAGCAATGGGCCTAGGTCCTCACCTGCGCACGGTCTGAGCAGTAATGGAACGGAAACGTCCGATAAGGCCAGCAGGTTGTTACGCGGGTTGCGGCTTTCGACCGATGCTTTCTTTGTTGAGCGTGGCGTTTTGAGCAGGTCCGCGATCTGTTGGACGGTGTAGTTGTCGGCGTCGTAGAGTTCCTGGGCGTGAGTGGTCTGCTCGGGGGTGAGCTTGGGCCGGCGGCAACCTTTTCGGCCGCGGACGCGGGCGGCCGTCAGTCCATCGCGGGTGTTGGCGATGATGAGTTCTCGTTGGAGTTCTGCCAGGACCGAGAGCATTCCAAACATGGCTCGTCGCTCGGCTGTAGTGGTGTCGATGCCTTGTTCGAGCACGCCCAGTCCGATGCCTCGTTCTTGGAGGGTGGCGCCGAGGGTGAACAGATATAACACGGATCGGTCGAGTCGGTCGAGGCGAGTGATGACGAGTTGTTCGCCACCCCTGTTGGCAGCGGCGAGGGCTTTGTCGAGTTCGGGGCGGCAGGCTGTGACGCCGCTGGCCCGATCTAGGTAGATGTCCGCGGGGTCAACGCCGGCGCGGGTGCGGCATCAATTTGGTGGTCAGGGTTCTGGTCTGGTGTGGAAACGCCGCCGTAGCCGATAAGCATGTGTCGAGAAATATCGGTGGGTGGTGAATCATGACTATCCAAGACGAACTTTGACGCGTTCGCGCCGACCGAGTGATCTGCACAATCCCGACCCTTCGGACGTTGGCAGGGCGGCACGGATCTGCCTCGCCCTGATCACGTAGCTCTGGTGCACGGGCGTGCCGTCGGTCCACTGAGCCTGCGCGCAGCGGGCCCGAGACTCTATGCTTGGTGCGTGAGCGACATGAGTGGTTTGCGTGCACGATCGCCACTCGCCCAGTCTTTGGACCGGGTGCTGGTGCTGATCGGCGCCACCGGAGTCGTACTGGCCGCAATCTATCTGTCATTAACTCTCCCCGGAACCTCGATCGCGTGGAGTTTCATTCTGGCGGTTATCGTCTTCTGGGTCTTCCTCGCGGCCGGCCTTCTCGCCTGGCACCGGCGACCGAGCAATGGCATGGGGATGCTGATCGTGCTGGGCGGATTCGCCCTGTACCTCAGCTCTTTGACCGACACCGGCGTGCCCGTGCTCGTCGCCGTCGGCGAGGTATCCGCGACCCTCGTGTTGGCCGTCACGTTCCATCTGCTTCACGCGTTTCCGTCCGGTCGACTCCGTGGGGGGTTCTCTCGCGCAACAGTCATCGCCGGTTACGTCGTGTGTATATTGCTGCAGCCGCCCCTTTACCTCTTCGATCGTCACAACCCGGTTCAGGCCATGGTCATTGCCGACCGAGCGGATCTGGTCAATCTAGGGATCTGGGTGCAGCGCGGCGCGGGGTTCCTGGTCACGGTGGCGACCGTCATCGTGTTAATGTCACGGTTGCGGCGCAGCGACGCGGCGCAGCGACGCGTGCTCGTACCGCTGTTCGGCTACGGGGTCTTCGCCATCTTGTTTGCGCCGTTCGCGCCGTTTGCGCTCCAAGCCTCATTTAACGCCTCCCCGCTGGCTCAGCTAGTCCTACAAATGGTGACACTCGCGGGTATTCCGATCGCGTTCGCGCTCGGCGTGCTGCGCGGCGGCTTCGCGCGAACAAGCGAGCTGCAGGAACTCGGCACCTGGCTTGGTTCTGCCGGATCTGCCCGACCGGCACTCACCGAGGCGGTTTCTCACACTCTCGGCGACGACACGTTACGTGTGCTGTTCCGGGTAGACGAGCGCGACGCATTCGTCGACGCAAACGGCGTTCCAGCGACGCCTCCGCCGGAGGCCTCCGGCCGCGCCGTCGTCACCATCGATCTCGACGGCCGGCTCGTCGGCGCCATCGAATACGACGCTGTGCTTATTGCCGATGCTCGCCTCGTGCAAACCGCCGGCCGGGTAGTGGCGATCGCCGTCGACCACCAACGGCTGACTGCGCGATTGCTGGCGAGTGAGCGCGAATTGCGTCGCTCCCGCTCCCGCCTGGTGGAGGCCGCCGAACTCGAGAGGCGGCGCATCGCGCGCGACCTGCACGACGGCCTGCAGGTGCAACTGGTTCTCCTCGCCCTGCAAGCAGGACAGCTGGCCCAAACCACCGACGTGTCGGATGCGTATCGCCAGGGCGCAACAACCTTGCGCCAGGGTATCGACGGCGCTGCCAGGGAACTCCGCGAGCTGGTTCATGCCGTCATGCCGTCGACACTGATCGAACAAGGCTTGTCTGCTGCGACGGAAGATCTCGTCGACCGGATGCCCGTGCCCACCAGACTCGAGCTCGGCATCGGGGACGACTCACTACCGCCGATGGTCGAAAGCGCAGCCTATTTCGTGTTGGCGGAGGGCCTGGCCAACACACTCAAGCACTCCCGGGCCACTGAGTGCGCGGTGCGACTGACGACCGCGGATAATCGGCTCTATATCGAAGTGCAAGACAACGGTGTCGGCGGCGCCACGTTCGAACACGGAGCCGGGTTGAGCGGGTTGAGCGACCGCATCGATGCGCTCGGTGGGGACCTGCGGGTCGACAGCCCACCGGGCAGCGGAACGCGTCTTTTGGCGCAATTGCCGTGCGGGTCGTAATCGCGAAGACGAAGCGCTGCGCAGGCAAGGACTCTCGTTGATGCTCCATCAGGCCGGTTCGACGTCGAGGCCGCCGTCGATGACGCGACCAACTGAAACGAATGGTGGGAGGAACGCAAACCGGAGATCATCATCACCGACGTCCCGATGCCTCCGACCTTCACCGACGAGGCATGGTCGCTGCACTGCACATCCGCGACGCATCCGCACACCGCGGTCATGGTCACGGTCACCATCGACGGCGGCAGGAACGGCGGCAACGGCGGCACGGTCACCATCAATGGCGGCACGGTCACTGCGACCGGCGGCGGCGTCAGCATCAGCGGCGGGGGCGGTCTCGTCGGTGGTGGCGGCACGTCGGTGGTGGCGGCACGTCGGTGGTGGCGGCACGTCGGTGGTGGCGGTGGCATTGTGACGATCGGGGCGCCTGCTGGGGTGACGGTGTCCTCGAGCGGCAACCCGAATGGCGCGATCGGCGGCGGCGTCGGTGCGGGCGTGACCGGTTTCGGATCGTTGAGTGTCGCCGGCGCCTTGATGATCCCGACCACC
>JBDTCL010000293.1:0-6150 GCA_039923595.1 Antricoccus sp.
GTGCGATGGGAGACGACTCCGGACGACATTCACGGCGTGATAGCTGCCCAAGGCGTGCTCACCGCACACGGTGGGATGACCTCTCATGCCGCCGTCGTCGCGCGCGGTATGGGAAAACCATGTGTCGCTGGCGCATCCAAGATCAAGATCGATACGCATGCCAAAACCCTGACGGTGGGTGACACCGTTCTGAATGAGGGCGACGTCATCACCCTCGACGGTTCGACCGGCGAAGTCTTCGCCGGTGCACTTACCCTCGTTCCGCCGCAGGTCAACGCGGACTTCGAAAGGATCGTCAGTTGGGCCGACGACGTCCGGACGCTCGGAGTACGGGCCAACGCTGATACTGGTGAAGATGCCCGCAAGGCACGCGAGTTCGGAGCTGAGGGTATTGGTCTGTGCCGTACCGAGCACATGTTTATGGACAGCACCCGGCTTCCCGCAGTACGCAAGATGATCCTCGCCGACGACGAAGATCAGCGCGAAGCGGCCCTTGCTGAAATTTTGCCGATGCAACAACAAGATTTCGAAGCAATCTTCCGTGAGATGAGCGGCTTGCCGGTCACCATCCGGCTACTCGATCCACCATTACACGAATTCCTGCCGTCTTTGCTTGATCAAGCACTGACTGTTCAAAAGCTCGAATTGACCGGTGCTGAGCCAAAGGAAATCGCCAAGGCAGAAGGTTTGCTCTCGCGAATTAAGAAGCTGACCGAGCAGAATCCGATGCTCGGCACCCGCGGTGTACGCCTGGCATTGCTATATCCAGAAATTCCCGAAATGCAGGTCCGCGCGATCGCTCGAGCGGCCCTTGCTGTTGCCGCAGAGGGTGGCGACCCGCATATCGAGATCATGATTCCGCTTGTTGCGTATTCCTCCGAGCTGATCCGGATGCGCGAAATCGTCGATGAGGCGATTACCGATGAGTGGAACCGCGCTGGCAAATCGCTGCCGTACACCGTTGGCACCATGATTGAGCTGCCACGGGCCGCGATCTGTGCCGACCAAATCGCCGAGCACGCTGACTTCTTTTCCTTTGGTACCAACGATCTGACCCAAACCGCCTTAGGTATTTCGCGCGATGATGCCGAAGGCAAATTCCTCGCCGCGTATGTCGATGAGCAACTCGTACCGGCTAATCCGTTTGCCTCTGTCGATGTCGACGGTGTCGGCGAGCTGGTGCGGATCGGCTCAACAAAGGGTCGCGAAGTCAATCCGACCCTCAAGGTCGGGGTGTGCGGTGAGCATGGCGGCGATCCCAAGTCGATCGAGCTATTTAACTCACTCGGCCTGGACTACGTCTCCTGCTCGCCGTACCGGGTGCCGATTGCTAGATTCGCAGCGGCCCGCGCGGTGCTCGATAGCCAATCAGAGGGCCCAAGCGCTGATACTCGGTAACGCGCGCGATAGTTGCGCTCCCCCGCTCCGGTGCCGACCACTACGCAGCCGCCGGCGTGGTGAATGTGTAACCTTGCGACTGCAACGTGGTGATGATCGGTGGCAGCGCGGCCAGTGGCTGTGACCGGTCACCACCGGCGTCATGCATCAAAATGATGGTGCCCAGAGTGACCGCGGACAGCACGTTGTGCACGATCGCTGGCACGCCCGGCTTGGTCCAGTACTTGTTATGGACTGCCCATGACAGCGGCGTCAATTTGTCGGCATAGCAAGAATCTTTGATAGTTTGGGAGAACTCGGCAGCCGGGGTCCGGAAGAATTTCGGACTTGCGCCTGCGTATTTCGTGATCGCTGTGCTGGCTTTTTGCATCTCGGCTTCATCGCCGGTTCGGTCCAGGTCGCGATCTTTTCATTGTGACCATTAGGAGTGATTGCGCAGTTGATCACCGGAGCTGACAATCCGTTGCGCTACTGCCGCGTAGGACGAGACTTGTTTGCCGATCATGCAGAATGTGGCCTTGATGCCGTACTTGTCGAGGATGTCGAGCACTTGTGAGGTGCGCGGCCCGGGGCCGTCATCAAAGGTGAGCGAGAGCACCTTGCCACCGCCTGACCAGCCCATTGGATGCTGATAAGACTGCGGCAGCGCCGTGGTTGGGCCGGCGGGAGCTGGATCCGGTGACGTGCTCGACGCCGCCGTCTGGCCGGGATCTTCAGACGTCGCCTCTGCCGGCGTGGATGACGATGCGGCAGAGGGATCGGACGTCGAGCTCTCGGCACTGCTCGACGTCGGGCTCTGAGCAGTGCTAGGTGTCGGGCTCTGAGCAGTGCTAGGCATTGTGCTAAACGGAGCGGTACTCGAAGCTGAGCCCGCAGCGGGCGCCGACACTTCGCCGGCTGATGCCGCAGTCTGCGCGCCTACTGGGCTGATGCTCGCGCGAACGACGAAAAAACACGCGGCGAGCAGCCCGCAAACGATCGCCACAACAAGCGCGATCTCGCTTAACTTTCGTTGCTCCGTACCCTCGCAGACGCAGAGCCGACCGTTTTGGTTTCCCCTATCGGCCCCGCGTCGGTGAGTTTCTTAAATTCAGGAGCGGTCGAACCCGTGATAGCTGGCTAACCGGACGCCGGCAATGATCTGCGCATAGGCATCGGTACCGCCGATAAACGGCAAGAAGATCCGGTCTTTGCCGGGGATGTTCGCTCCCATATACCACGAGTTCGCTTGCGGCATGAGCGTGAAATTACCCAGGTCATTATTGAGATTGACCCAGTCATCCTCTGCATCGAGCTCGGCCTCGATCCGGGTGTGACCCGCCTCGGACATATCACCAATCGTTGTGGCAATCCAGTCGACGTGGTCTTCAATTGACACCATCATGTTCGAGAGCACCGATGGGCTTTGCGGGCCGGTGATGGTGAACAAGTTCGGGTAACCATGACTCATCAGGCCGAGGTAGGTCCGCGGGCCGTGCGCCCACTTTGTTGCCAGCGCCTGCGAACCGTTGGTGATGTCGATGCTGTTCAGCGCGCCAGTCATCGCATCAAAACCAGTCGCCAGGATGATGACATCCACGTCGAAATCGCGGCCGCCGGCCCTGATCCCGGTCGGCGTCATCATTTCGATCGGGTCAGCGTTGATGTCGATCAGCTCGACGTTGTCTTGGTTGTATACCTCAAAGTAGCCGGTATCCACGCACATCCGCTTGCTGGCAAGGGGGTACGTCTTCGGGCACAGCAACTCAGCGGTTGCCGGATCTTTCACTTTCTTGCGAATCTGCTCACGCACGTACTCAGCGGCAAATTCATTAGCGGCCGGATTGGTGAGCACATCGGCATAACCGGCACTAAAACCTAAGCCGCCCCGCTGCCAACGCTCGTCGAGGTCACGTCGGGCATCTGCCGGATCAGCCTCGGTGAAGAACGTCGTGCCAGCATGTTGATTGAAGCCGACCTTAGTCGCGCGACCCACCTGCCGAATCTCGGCATAGTTGGCCTTGACCTTGGCATCGTGCTCGTCGTCAATTTCACGGTTGTGCGCCGGGATCGCGAAACTTGGCGTGCGCTGAAAAACGGTTAACGATCCGACGACTGGCGCGATCGTGGTAATCGTCTGCAAGCCCGAGGATCCGGTCCCGATCACAGCGACTTTTTTGCCCGCGAGATCGACACCTTCCTTGGGATAGCTGGAGGTGTAGTAGATATCGCCTTGAAAATCATCCATCCCGGCAAACTGCGGTCGCGACGGCTTTGACAAGCAGCCAGTTGCGGCGATCACGAACCGAGCGACTGTGCTCTTGCCGTCATCGGTTGAGACAGTCCACGTACGTGCCTCGTCATCCCACGCCAACCCGGTGACCCGGGTGCTGAAGCTGATGTCCTTGCGCAAGTCGTACCGTTCTGAGACATGCTTGGCGTAATCGAGCAGTTCCGGCTGCGGTGCGTACCGCTCCTTCCAGCGCCACTGCTGCTGCAAATCGTCATCGAAGGAGAATGAGTACTCCATCGAGTGGATATCAACCCTCGCACCGGGGTACCGGTTCCAGTACCAAGTACCTCCGACATCATCGCCGGTCTCGAAGATGTGAACTGTCTGACCGAGTTGGCGCAACTTATGCATCTGATACATACCGGCAAACCCGGCACCGATGATGACAACGTCGTAATCGACGTCTGCCACCGTTGTGGACTCTTTTTCAATTGCTGGAGCAGTCATAGTTTCAGCCTTTCGCTAGCTCGTCGATCGTGGCATTGATTCGCTCGGTGACATGGGTGACGCCCATATCAAATCCGGGCAAAATATTCGCCATCTGGAAAAACGCGTGCATCTGACCTTCTGCGGTGCTGACCTCGACCGGCACGCCGGCAGCCTTGAGCGCCTCAGCGTATGCGGCGCCCTCATCGTGCAGCGGGTCGCATTCGGCGAGGTAGACCAGAGCAGGCGGTAGTCCGGATAAATCATCGGCGCGGATCGGCGAGACATCAGGATGTTTGCGCGCTTCAACGTCGGGCAGATAGTGATCCCAGAACCAAATCATCGTCTCGCGACCGAGCAGCAACTGATTCTCTGCGGCAACATACGAGGGTCGTTCTAGATCGCAATCGGTCACCGGATACACCAGCACTTGATAATCAATCTTTGGGCCGCCCTTATCGCGTGCCCAGAGCGTCATTACTGCTGCGATATTGCCGCCAGCGCTGTCTCCCGCGACGATCAACGGCGCGTCCGAGCTTGCCAGTTCTGCTTTGTGCTCCGCGGCCCAAACCAGGCCCTCATAGCTGTCGTCGATGGCGGCCGGGAACGGATGCTCAGGCGCCTTGCGATAGTTCACCATCACCACCGTCGACTGGGTCTTCACGCAAAGCTGCCGACCGAGGTTGTCGTACTGCAGGTTGATATCGCCAACTACCCAGCCACCGCCGTGGAAATAAACGAGCACCGAACGCGGTGTGCCCTCAGGCTTAAGCACCCGCATTCGGATCTGGCCGCCGTCCTTGGTGGTGAGCTTGAACGACTCCACCGCGCCAACTTCGGGACCTTTGCCACTCATTCCGGCCATAATCGGACCGCTCATCCGGGCCACGGCTGGCGTGCTTTCATGGATCGCCGGCCCGCCTGCTTCCGCCAGTGCGGCGAGAAACATTGCAGATGCTTGATCTAGGGCCATATAACTGTGCCTCCTCGCGCGCTTCATTGCGCGCTGTCTCGTGAGCAGTGCTTGATCATGCCTAACATGCCACAGGATCAACGGTCCATAGGCTGTCTGCCAGTTGCGCCTAAACGAGCCAGTCAGTGTCAATCCTTGATGCATTTTCAGCTCATCCTAGTCGCATCGCGAGGCGCGAGCCCATCGGCAAACCAACACAGGCCAGGAGGCATCGCCGATGTTTTCCAGTGGTTCCGATAGCCTCGACTAACGAATCATCATCGACGCGAGCTGCGCCATCTGAGAGGATCCCCATGGATGCACCGTTTGACCTTTCGGTCACTGACAAGCTGCTCAACACCACCCGATCGGTACGCAAGCGGCTGGATCTCACCCGACCAGTTTCCGACGAGCTCATCCTCGACCTGATCGCCATCTCGCAGCAGGCCCCGACCGGCAGCAATCAGCAGGGCTGGCATTGGATGATCGTGACTGATGCTGCGAAAAAGAAGCAAATCGCTGATATCTACGCAGCTGCATTTAATGCATACTCCTCCTCGCGGGACCGATCCGGGGATAAGAATCCGGAACAAACCGCACGGGTTGTCGCCAGCGCCGATTATTTGTCCAGCGTGATGCATGAGGTACCGGTTCTCGCGATCCCGTGCATTAAAGGTCGCCCAGAGAATCTGCCCAGCGTGAGCATGGCCGGACTGTATGGCTCAATCTTGCCCGCGGTCTGGAACTATATGCTCGCCGCCCGCTCGCGTGGGCTAGGCACGGTGTGGACGACGCTGCACCTGGTCGGTGAGCGCGAAATCGCTGACTTGCTTGATATCCCGGCAGAGTTCACTCAAGTAGCGCTGATCCCGACGGCGTACTACACCGGTGATGATTTCAAGCCAGCTAAGCGTGGTCCTGCCACCGAGATCACCAGCTTCAACACCTGGTAACCCGAACACCTGCTAACACGAAAGCCTGCGGTACGTATCGACACGCTCCGATCGCTGAAGCGAGTCGATACGCACCGCAGGTCCCATTATCTCGATCCCGATGACGACGTGCGTCGCGTTCGCACACGCTCTTGCGCGTTAGCGTGTGC
>JBDTCL010000294.1:0-3526 GCA_039923595.1 Antricoccus sp.
CCTTGGAGCGGGTACTTCGGCCATTGTTGCCGCAATATGACTACATCCTCATCGACTGCCAGCCGTCCCTGGGTCTGCTGACCGTCAACGCGCTCACCGCCGCCCGCGGCGTCTTGATTCCGTTGGAATGTGAATATTTCAGTCTGCGCGGAGTCGCGCTGCTGATCGATACCGTCGAAAAGGTGCGGGACCGCCTCAACCCCGACCTCGAACTCGACGGCATCCTCGCCACGATGTACGACGCGCGCACTATCCACGCACGTGATGTGTTTAGCCGGATCGTGGAGGCGTTTGGTGACACGGTCTTTCAGACCGTCATCAACCGCACGGTGCGCTTTCCCGAAACGACGGTCGCCGGTCAACCGATCACCTCGTGGGCACCGACTTCGCCCGCAGCAGAGGCATATCGCAATCTCGCGCGCGAAGTGTTGGCCCGCGACGCGGCCCGCGGGTAGTGAACGACACGGCGCCATCGCTGGAGCTCAAAAACGCAACTGGGCTTGAGAATCAGGGCACCGCACCAGCGGTGGACCGCACCAAATTCACGGTCCACTTAACCAATTTCGAAGGCCCGTTTGATCTGCTGCTGCAACTGATCGGCAAGCACAAGCTCGACGTCACCGAGGTCGCGCTATCGAAGGTCACCGATGAATTCATCGCCTATATTCGGGCCTTGGGCAGCGATTGGGATCTCGGTCAGGCGACGGAGTTTCTTCTTGTAGCGGCGACCCTGCTGGATCTGAAAACAGCACGCCTGCTGCCGAAGGCCCAGATCGAGGACGAGGAAGATCTCGCGCTGCTCGAAGCGCGCGATCTGCTGTTTGCGCGACTACTGCAGTACCGCGCCTATAAACATGTCGCCGGACTCTTGGCGCAGTTCATCGCGACCGCGGGCAAGCGTTATCCGCGGGCGGTGTCGTTGGAGCCACAGTTTGCCGCGGCACTGCCGGAGGTCTTGATCGGCGTCGGTCCTGAACGCTTTGCGCAGATCGCCGTCCGAGCGATGACCCCAAAAACTCCGGCCGAGATACGACTAGATCATCTGCATGCATCGACCGTTTCAGTGAGTGAGCAAATCACCCTGATGCGCGGGCGACTTGCCGACGCAGGCGCGTTGAGCTTCCGAGACCTCACTGACGACTGCGAGCACACGATGGAAGTCGTCGCCCGGTTCCTTGGTCTATTGGAGCTTTACCGCGAAAGACTGGTGAGTTTCGAGCAGCACGATGCGCTCGGTGAATTACGAGTTCAATGGACTGGTGCTGCGGCAGATCTGCAGGCGGCTGCGGCGGCCGACTATGACCCCGACGAGGAATACGAATGAGTGACGAACCGCAACTGCCTGAGGCGAGTCCGGCTGGGCCGGTGGCCGAAACGATCGTCTTGCGGGGTGCTGGTAGCACTGATGGGGCCGATGAGCGACCGGACGCGTCGATCCCCGAGCTTCTCGAATCGGATCTGACACCCGCCATCGAATCAATCCTGCTGGTCGTGGACACACCCACACCCGCGGTCGAGATCGCTCGCGCGATAGGCATTTCGATTGACGAAACCACCGAACGGCTGCGCGCACTCGCCGCCGAGTACGACGAGCAGGGCCGCGGGATCTCGCTGCGTGAGGCAGCCGGTGGGTGGCGGATGTATACGCGGGAGCGTTATGCGCCGTATGTGGAGAAGTTCGTTCTCGATGGCCAAAAGACTAGGCTGACGACGGCCGCGCTAGAAACTTTGGCGGTGATCGCGTACCGTCAGCCTGTTACGCGCGCGCGGGTCTCGGCGATCCGTGGAGTCAATGTCGACGGTGTGGTGCGCACGCTGTTGATCCGGGAATTGGTCGAGGAGACCGGGACCGATCAGCATACCGGTGGTGGCCAGCTGTCAACCACGTCGTTATTTTTGGAGAAGCTCGGGCTGCGATCCCTGGACGATCTACCGCCCATTGCGCCGCTGCTGCCGGATGTTGATCCGCAAATGGATGAACGGTTGGAGTCCGGTCTTGCCGAACTCGCCGCGTTGGACGATGACTAGGAGTGCCTCATGGCCAATACATATGACGTCAATCTTGACGGCGAATATTACGACGACGATGACTTCGAGATCGCTGATGCGCAGTTCGACCTGCGCAAAGGCGACGACAGCGCGCCGCCGAAACTGCCCGTGGGTGAAGGGGAGCGGTTGCAAAAAGTTCTCGCTCGGGCCGGGCTTGGCTCCAGGCGGGCTTGCGAGGAGTTGATCTCGCGCGGCCGGGTCACCGTGGACGGCAAACGGGCGGCGCTGGGCCAACGGATTGACCCTGACGTCGCGGTGGTGCTCGTGGATGGTTCGCGGATTCAGACTCGTGACGACATGGTGTATCTGGCGTTCAACAAGCCTGCGGGCGTGCTGTCGGCGATGAGCGATGAGGGTGATCGTCACACGCTCTCGGATTATGTGCAGCATTACACCGAGAGGGGTGTGCGGCTGTTTCATGTGGGCCGGCTCGATTTCGAAACCGAGGGGCTCATTCTGCTGACCAATGACGGCGCGCTGGCGCATAAGCTATCGCATCCGTCATTCGGCGTGCAGAAGACCTATGTCGCGCAGATCCAGGGGCCGGTTGCTCGTGACGTGGGACGTCGGCTGCGCGATGGAGTGGAGCTTGATGACGGTTTCGCGCGGGTCGATTCGTTCCGGCTGATCGACCAGTTCGGTGCGCAGGTGATGGTCGAGGTGGTGCTGCACGAGGGGCGCAAACACATCGTGCGGCGACTGCTAGACGCGGTCGGCCACCCAGTGCAGAGCCTGGTCCGGACCCGATTCGGGCCGATCAATCTCGGTTCGCAGCGTTCGGGTGTGTTGCGTCCGTTGAACTCCAAAGAGATCGGTGAGTTGTTCGGCTCGGTCGACACGTAAGCTGGACCATTGCGTGCGCACGTGACGTGTGCCAAATACAACAATTGAGGGTGAGGTTCGGTCGTGGCTGTGCGAGCATTTCGTGGAGCGATCCAGCTCGATGCGGACAATCCCACCGAGATCCAGACCGCGACCGCCGAGTTGGTGCGCGAAGTGATGACCCGAAATGACATCGCGACCGATGATTTGATCAATATTTACTTCACCGCGACACCCGATCTGACTGCGGATTTTCCGGCGTATGCCGCCCGTCAAATGGGTTTCACTGACGTTCCACTGATGTGCTCGGTGGAGATCGCTGTCGATCATGCGATGCCGCGGGTGGTGCGTTTGATGGCGTTGGCAGAGTCGTCCTTGACCCGGCCCGAGGTGAAGCATGTTTACCTTCGCGGCGCGGCGGCGCTGCGGCGGGATTTAAGCCCATGACATTTGTCGGGATAGTCGCGATCGACGGTCCGTCGGGTTCGGGTAAATCTACCGTTGCACGACTTGTCGCCGACCGACTGTCGTTGCGTTACCTCGACACGGGTGCGATGTACCGGGCGGTCTGTGCGGCGGCCCTCAACAACGGGATCGATGTGCGCGATCAGGCCGCGGTGGCGCAGTTCGTGCGCGATTTGGAACTCTACATATC
>JBDTCL010000295.1:0-2654 GCA_039923595.1 Antricoccus sp.
ATTTGATGGCTGCTATCGCCCAAGTAAGCGGTCAGCAGTTAGTGGCCAAATACTCCCCCGGGCCAGATAAGAACAAGAAGTAGCTTCACACTCTTGGGCGAGGATTAAAGCCCCATGAACGATTCGATGCCCACGGTCAAGCCGGAGTGCTGCGCGATTTGGCGAACTGCCAACAGCACACCTGGCACAAAGGACGTCCGACTCATAGAGTCGTGCCGCATGGTCAATGTCTCGCCCTCAGTACCAAAGATCACTTCTTGATGCGCGACCATGCCTGCCATCCGGATCGCATGCACCCGAACACCATTGACCTCGGCGCCTCGTGCTCCGTCTAACGCGCTCGAGGTTGCATCGGGCATGTCGCCGAGATTGGCCGCACGCCGGGCATCAGCGATCAACGAAGCGGTGCGCACTGCAGTGCCACTCGGTGCATCGGCTTTGTGGTTGTGGTGCAGTTCGATTATTTCGGTGGTCTGAAAATAGGGCGCAGCCATCGCTGCGAACCGCATCAACAAGACTGCGCCGATCGCGAAATTCGGCGCAATCAACACTCCCACCTGGGGCGCATTGACCAGCATCTCGCGCACTGCCGCCAGGCGTTCTTCGGTGAAGCCTGTCGTGCCAACGACGCAATGGATACCGTGCGATATGCAGTAGCTGAGGTTCTCCATGACAACGTCAGGATGGGTGAAGTCGACAACAACCTCAGTTTTTGAACTCAAAAGATCCGACATCGTGTCATCTTGATCAATTTGCGCGACCAGATCTAACCCATCGGTTCCGATGAGCACTTCACAAATCTGTTGGCCAACTTTGCCATGCGCGCCCACAACTGCCACTCGTACGTTTCGGGCCATAGGTCAACCTCCAAGAGTGGGCGCCTTGCCCAACGCGGTATCAAAAGCGTGCTTACTAAACGGTCCGACGACCGACAGACTTTGCTCACGACTAAACAGATCGGTCGCTAATGCTGCGACTTGCTCGACGGTGACCGAAGAGATCTTATCGATCAGCCAAGGCACATCGCGATGATCGCCGTAAGACAATTCGCTCTGTCCGAGGCGGGTCATCCGCGAGCCGGTGTCTTCAAGACCCAATACCAATGACCCTCGGACCAACCCGATCGCGCGGGATACCTCGTCGGGTCGCAGTCCGTGAGCGGCGACATTCGCCAGCTCGCCCTGGATGATGGCAATGACCTGCTTAACTTTGCTCGGTGCGCAACCAGCATAGACACCGAATAGGCCATCTTCAGCGAACATCAGACTGTAGGCATACACGGTATAAGCGAGGCCGCGTTTCTCCCGAATTTCCTGAAATAGCCGTGAGCTCATCCCGCCGCCCAGCGCAGCTTCGAGGATCAAAAGTGCGAATCGGCGATCATCAAAACGGTTCAACGATCTCATGCCCAGCACTAGATGAGCCTGCTCGCTATTGCGCCGATCGGTCATAATTCGGTGCCTGGGCGTAACGCTGTCGATCGGCACGGGACGCCGAGTCGGATTCGGGCCGCGATCGCTATCGAGCACCGAGGCGAAAACTCCACGCACCTGCGAGAGCACTTTTGAGTGATCGAGTTTGCCAGCGACCGCAACAACCATATTTGGAGCGCAGTAATGCTTTTTGTAGAACGAAACGATTTGAGCACGAGTAATCGCCTCGATTCGCTCAACCGAGCCGAGGATGGATCGACCAAGCGCCGAATCTCCCAACACCGCTTGGGGAAACATTTCGTGAACAAGATCGGCCGGGTCGTCATCGCGCATGGCGATCTCTTCGAGCACGACCTGCCGCTCGTTGTCGATGTCCGCCGAACGCATCGTTGCGTTGAGTACGATATCGCCAACGAGCTCGATTGCCATCGGTAAGTCGCTACCGAGCACATTGGCATAAAAACAGGTGTGTTCTTTTGCGGTAAATGCGTTCAACTCGCCGCCGACTGCATCCATCTGCACAGCGATATCGAGCGCTGAGCGGGTCCGCGTTCCCTTAAATAGCAAATGTTCCAGGTAGTGTGCCGAGCCCGCCTGGGACGGCGTCTCATCGCGTGATCCGACTCCGACCCAGACGCCGACGGTCGCTGAAAGGGCACCTGGAATTGACTCGGTAACGACGCGAAGCCCGCCGGGGATGACGGTACGGCGAACCGTACCGCCCTCCGGCGGGCTAAATAGCGTCCGCGTTGACGCGCGCAGCACTAGTTATGCGTTGGCTGGCGCGGATTCAGCATCCTGGTTGTCTGACACAACCGGGATCAGACTGATCTTTCCGCGCTGGTCGATATCAGTGATCTCCACCTGGAGCTTCTCGCCGACCTTGACAACGTCCTCGACAGTCGCGATGCGCTTGCCGTTACCGAGTTTGGAAATGTGCACCATTCCGTCGCGACCAGGAAGCAATGAGACGAAGGCTCCGTAACTGGTGGTCTTCACCACGGTGCCCAGGAATCGTTCGCCGATCTTCGGCAACTGCGGGTTGGCGATCGCATTGATCCGGTCGATCGCCTCTTGCGCAGAATCCCCATTATCAGCACCGACATAGATGGTGCCGTCGTCTTCGATGGTGATCTTCGCGCCAGTCTCATCCTGGATCGAATTGATCATCTGACCCTTAGGACCGATCACGGCGCCGATCTTGTCGACCGGGATCCGTAC
>JBDTCL010000296.1:0-6744 GCA_039923595.1 Antricoccus sp.
TTGTGCGGGTACGGGAACTGGCGTTGACGTGTCAATCGGCCGATGCTTGGGCGACCCAGACGGTTTTCGCCGCGAAGACAGCATGATCGGACCAGAGGCGCGGCCGGGTCGCAGAAACAATCGAAGATCTTGTGGCTTGTCGACGGTAAACCCGATGGACCACTGATCTTGCCGCCACCAACCTCACAAAAGGAACCCGGCCGTAGGGGTCAGCGAGACGGCCGGCCGCCATCCGTTTCGATCGTGCATAGCGGGGAGTTCGACGGCACCTTCAGCAAGCGCTTTGGCTAAAGGCGGGTCATGATCATCGACCACGATGTTCATGTGTACGGCGCGTCCCGGGTCGGCGTCTGCTGGCAGGTCGCCGTCGCACTGGACCCAGAATCGCGCGTCACCGACGAACAGCTCGGCAACCTCTACGACACCATCAAACTCGACCCACTCGCCGGTAGTCGCCTCAAACGCTCACCTATAGAATTCCACTGCGCAGTCCGCATCGATCACCGAAAGCGCGATTGTGGTAATCAGATCGCCAAGAGCTCGATCCGCCTCGCGCGGGCGATTCCTTCGGGGATGCCCTCTCGTCGATGCTGCGTGTAGTCGTCGTTCCAGAGCAAGAGCGATAGGCCGTTACCTTCAACCGCGGTCTTCAATGTCATAGCCAGCGCAACGAGCCAAGCTTCGAAGTCATCGTGCGTCCGCGGTGCTTGCGGAGCGGTCGACGCTTTGGCGATCTCCCGCCCTACTTCCTCCCAACCCACGAGACCTTTAGCATCGGAGTCCACATCGTAGAGGGGTGGAACATGTTATGGCGCTATCTACGCAGGGCTCGAGTAAACGCACGTGCCGCCGGGTCAATTGTCGCCTGAGTCGTGCCTTCTCTTCCAGAGTCAACGCAGCACCCCCCGGTCGGTGGTCAAGACCCAAGCATTACTGGGCAATTGGCAACGTCGGCCTTTGACGACGCTTACGATTGGGCCAACCACCGTCGCGAGGAGAGGTCACGATGAACAAGCCCAGCGACTCCGAGTCAGCAGATTTGACACCGGTCGATCCCACGCCCGTAGCTCCCGTTTTCGCCGATCCCCCGGCGAGTACGCGGGTACCCATCGATCCCGCGTCCAGCGATTCTGATTTCGACCTGCCGCGGTCCCCGTTAGCCGACACCTATTACAACGCGCACGGCGTACCGACGTTCGACGCGGTGCGCGAGCGAATCGAGCAGCGCACTGCGTTGGCCGACGGCAACGAGGTACTCGACGACGAAAGCGAGAAGGGCGTCGACTTCGCCAAGGAGCGCGAAAAGCTCGACCAGGCGGGCAAAGATCGACTCGCCCAGATCCGCAAGTCGATGGGTCTGTGACCGGCGTGAGTTTCACGAATCTGGAATACGTCGTACGCGACCGGGTCGCCGAAATCACGATGAACCGCGCGCCGGTCAACGCGCTCAACCACGGCCTGGTGGACGACATCCTCGCGGCGTACCGCTTGGCGAAAGATGATCCCGAGGTACGCGCGGTTATCTTGACGAGCGCATTCGACAACGCCTTCAGCGCGGGCATGGACCTGGCGATGATCCGCGGCGGCACCGGCATGGACCTGCGCCGGTTCCTGGAGAAGCTCTACTTCGAAATGCACGATCTGCAATACCGCATGGGCAAGCCGACGATCGCCGCGCTCACCGGCCCAGCCCGCGCGGCCGGAGTAACCCTCGCCGTGTCGTGCGACGTGATCATCGCCGATGCGGCTGCGGATCTGGCCTACCCGGAAATCAACGTGGGCGTGATTCCGGCGATGCACTTCGTGCATCTGCCGCGCCAGATCGGCCGTCACAAGGCATTCGAGCTGCTTTTCAGTGGCGACCCGATCTCGGCGGTTGATGCCGAACGACGCGGTTTGATCAATCACGCAGTACCGCACGAGCAGGTAATGACCAAGGCACGGGAGATTGCGCGCGGATTCGCCGCGAAGTCACCTATTGTTATGAAACTGGCGCGTGATTCGTTTATGCGTCAGAACGACTTTGAATACCGGCGGGCCATCGAGAACGTCGTCGAGACGATCTGCAATATCATCGCCACCGACGATGCTCAAGAAGGCTTGAACGCATTCAACGAGAAGCGCGCACCGCGCTGGTAACTCTCGCTTTTCGGCCCCGAAGTGTTACTTACCGTTTGCTGGGTCGGGTGGGGCGAGGCCAGGTCGGGTGGCAGACCTACAAGCCCAAGACTCTAGCTACGTCACAGAGTCAGTATGGGGCGGACTTGTGCTAGCCGCCGGGCCCGCGCTAACCCCCACGAGTACTCGGCGTGGGGCAATCCCTGATCCTCTTTTGGCACCGAGGGCCGCACACGTAGCTGTCACTGGTAGTTGTCCGGGTCTCATCTGGGGTCCTGACCGGGCCACGATCAGCGGGGGAGTCACCGCGACGTGCGCACCCTGACTGGGACGTGCGCGGTCGCAGTGTCGTTCTTTGCGGTATCCGGAGGCGACTGTGAGACTCTTATGCACGAGCAAGACGATGCTGGAGTGTCGGAGAGGAAAGAGTTCATGGTGCTTTCAGATTCAGGGATTGGCTTTATGTCGGCTATCGAGCTTGCCGGTCGTATCCGCGGTAAGGAACTCTCGGCGGTGGAGGCGGTATCTGACACGTTGCGCCGGATGGATCTGCTTGATCCGCACCTGCACGCCTTTTGTACGCGGGCTGACGAGTCAGCGCTGCGGGAGGCACGTCGGGTTGATGATGCGATCGCCCGTGGTGAGGACGTCGGACCGCTGGCCGGGGTACCGGTGGGGATCAAGGATCTGGTCGCTACGAAGGGAATCCGTACCGTGCTGGGCTCCTTCGCCTATGAGCACTTCGTGCCCGACGAGGACGATATCGTAGTAGAGCGGTTACGCGATGCCGATGCGATTGTTCTGGGTAAGACCAACGTGTCCGAGTTAGGGTACGGGGCCGTAAGCCATAACCCGGTCTTTGAGACCACCTGCAATCCGTGGGATACCGCTAAGACTCCGGGCGGATCCAGCGCCGGATCCGCGGCGGCGGTGGCCAGCGGACTGGGACCGTTCGCTATCGGCAGTGATGGTGGAGGTTCGATCCGAATTCCCGCATCGTTCTGCGGTCTATACGGCATGAAGCCATCTATGGGCCGCGTTCCGCTGTATCCCGGCTGCCGCGACGAACGTTATCCGGGCGTCTCCAGTTGGGAAAATCTTGAGCATCTTGGCCCACTTAGCCGCACCGTCGCGGATGCAGCCCTGATGCTATCGGTCATCGCCGGACCCGATCGACGTGATCGACACTCCATCCCGACCGACGACATTGAGTGGCAGGACGCTGTCCACGCGGCAGATCTTAGAGGCTTGCGGGTCGCGTTCAGCCCCGATCTTGGTTATGTCAGCGTGGACCCGGAGGTCGCACAAATTGTCCGGTCGGCAGTACGCGTTTTCGAATCGC
This sequence comes from Antricoccus sp., assembly GCA_039923595.1. Classification (GTDB taxonomy): domain Bacteria; phylum Actinomycetota; class Actinomycetes; order Mycobacteriales; family Antricoccaceae; genus Antricoccus. The sequence goes on from JBDTCL010000296.1 coordinate 3,461, forward strand.
TCGGCTGTGAAGTGACCGAAGCCAATCCTGGGTGGGAGGATCCCGGCGATGCGTTCCCGGCGCTCGTCGCTCAGGACAGCGACCTGCGCGGGATGCGCCAGATGGCGACTCGTGTGGGCCGCGGCCGCATGTCGCGATATCTCGTCGACCTCATTGACCGTGAATGGACCGCGGAGGAGTTCACCGACGCGCGCACCGTGCGGAAGGCTATCTACAACCGGATGTGGCGGTTTATGCGCGACTATGACGTCCTCGTCACCCCGACACTGGCCGTTGCGCCGTTCGGGGTCCACGCGGACGGACCCGAGCCCACCGCCGGCCGCGCAGCGTCGCCGCGCGGATGGCTGTCGTTCGTCTCTCCGATGAACATGACCGGACAGCCCGCCGCGACAGTACCTGCCGGGTGGACCAACGATGGCTTACCGGTCGGGCTTCAGATCGTGGGTCACCATCTCGATGACCGGACTGTGCTGCGTGCCTCGGCAGCATTCGAAACTGCCCAGCCCTGGGCTCAGAACCAGCCACCGTTGTTGAGCAAATTAGGTCTGCAGTAACGCCGAGTCATTCCACTACGACCCCCATACCGACTACCGATGGTCAACGCCCCATGGGGTGCGCAATTGAGGCCCGGACCGGCGACGCGACGCCGACCGTTCCCGCGGGCGCGGCGATACTGCACGTCGGCAGTGACCGAAATCCGCATCACCTGGGCGGTGTTCACGCAGGAAGACCACGTTCATCGGCTGGCTGCTCAGCCAGAACGAAATAGCGTAACCATTGGCGTAACGTTGCGTCCATCAACCCTTATCGTCGACATATAACGATGCAGACGATCTCCAGTACAGCCCGTAGTAGTTGGTGACTAGCAGTCACTAACTACTACGGGGTCTTTTGCCGTATGGACTCAACTCAGGGAGAAACTGCCATGGCTGAATTCGATTTAGTTATTCGCGGGGGCACCGTCATCGACGGGTCCGGTTCCGATGGATTCGTTGGCGACGTCGCCGTGACCGACGGCAAGATAGTAGAAGTCGGCGAGATCGGCGGCAAGGGCAAGCGTGAATACGATGCCAGTGGCGCGATCGTGGCACCCGGCTTCGTCGACATCCATACCCATTACGACGGCCAGGCGACCTGGGACAGCTATCTGCAGCCGTCATCATGGCACGGCGTCACGACCGTCGTTATGGGCAACTGCGGGGTCGGGTTTGCACCCGCGCAGCCCGCCGACCACAAGCGGCTGATCGAACTGATGGAAGGCGTCGAGGACATCCCGGGCGTTGCACTGACCGAGGGCTTGTCGTGGGACTGGGAGACATTCCCGGAGTTCCTTGATGCGTTGGAGAAGCAGCCACACGACGTCGACTTCGCCGCGCAGGTGCCGCATGCCGCGCTTCGGGTACGGGCCATGGGCAACCGGGCAGCGGCATACGAGATCGCGACCGAGGAAGAAGTCGCATTCATGGCAAAGCTTGCCGCCGAAGCGATCGAGGCAGGCGCGCTCGGGTTCTCGACATCGCGCACGCTTAACCACAAGAGCGTCACGGGCGAGTTGACTCCGTCGTACCGGGCCGGCGTCGAAGAGCTCGTCGCCATCGCGCGGGCGATCGGCAAGACCGGAACCGGCGTACTGCAACTCGTCTCGGACCTGCCGGTCAGGGAGGAAGCGGAGTTCGACCTGGTCACCAAGATGCTCGAAGCCTCAGGTCGTCCGATGTCCATCTCCTTGGCGCAGGGTGGCCCGAATCCCGAGCGCTATAAGTCGATCCTGAACTTTCTCACCCAGATGAACGAGCAAGGCCACACGCTCAAGGGACAAGCGGCCGCTCGCGCCATTGGCATCATCCTCGGGCTTGAATGCACGCTGCACCCGTTCATGCTCAATCCCGTATGGAAACAGCTGGCGCACCTGTCCGTGCCCGAGCAGGCTGCAAAGATGGCCGATCCGCAGATCAAGGCCCGCATGCTCGCCGCCCAGTCGAATGAAAAGGACCCCAACCTCATCGGGGGCGCTCTAATCGATCTCTATTCGCGCATGGTTTATCTGGCTGACCCGCCGGACTACGAACCCGACCTGTTGACACAGTCGCTAGAGAACCGGGCGATCGCCGAGGGCCGAACCCCGGAAGACATCGCCTACGACATCCTCGTGTCGGATGAAGGCCGCGGCAAAATCTACGCGCCGCTGCTCAACTACGGATACGGCAATCTCGATGGCGTACGGGAAATGCTCACTCATCCCTACACGATCCCGGGGCTCTCTGACGGTGGCGCGCATGTAGGCACGATCTGCGATGGCAGTTTTCCAACGACCCTTCTGCAGTACTGGGGTCGGGACCGTCCGCACGGCAAGATCGACCTGCCGTTCTTGATCGCCCGTCAAGCCAGAGGTACTGCGCAGGCCGTTGGGCTGCTCGATCGCGGTCTACTGAAACCCGCTTACAAAGCGGACATCAACATCATCGACATGGCGGCGCTGCGCCTGCATCGGCCGTCCGTGCGGTATGACTTGCCGGCCGGTGGCCGACGGCTACTGCAGCGGGCCGACGGCTACCGCCACACCTTCGTCAGCGGCGTCGAGACTTATCGTGATGGCGAAGCTACCGAGGTGCTGCCGGGCAGGCTCGCGCGCGGTGCCCGCGACGTTTAGGCCTGCCGAACACATCTTGGAGACTGGTGACTTAGCGAATTCGTGACCGGCGAATAGGTCGATGGCCTCAAGGCTAGATCCGAAATTCGCCGCGGTATTCATCTTCGGGCGATTACCTCGATGCTCGGCGAGAACCGCAGCGAACGGTTCGGGGGTCACGAGGTTTAAATGAAAGTGCGACCAAGGTCCGGCAGTGATGGCCCCACGTCGTGCATCAGATGCAGTAGTCTCTGCCTAGGATGACATAATGTCCATTATCGGCGTAAGCGGCGACCGTGATGGATGACCGCGTTCATAAGTATTCTCGCCGTCGGTCCGCTAGGTGCGGCCGATCGTTCCTCGGTCCATCGATAATCGCCAGCGGACCTCGTCTCAACGGGCGGCGGGCCAAGATGTTGGCACCCATCGCCGCGACCAGAATGATGTCGACGCATTCGCCGTGCCGAGTAACATCGACCACGCGGTCAATGTTCAATAACGTTGATCCGTTATGGCGGTAATGCACACCGAAACGTCATGTGACGTTTTGGAGTCGCCCAGTAAAATGCGCGTGGATCGTTCTTGCGATCGGTTCAGCTGCCGGAGTGTCTCTGAGTCGTGTCTCTGAGTCGTGTCTCTGAGTCCAAATCCGTGG
>JBDTCL010000297.1:0-6148 GCA_039923595.1 Antricoccus sp.
ACTCGGACGCCGTTTCTCTTGCCCACGACCGGCAACGCTCACGTGAGCATGTCGGACATGATCATGGATAACCGAAGCGTTACGCCGAAGAAGCACCTTCAGGCGAGGACTGTCCCGGCCGGCCGTGAAATGCGGCTGGATTAGACGGCGTTCGTGTGGCGGCGACCGCGGACGGCGTCCCAAACCACGAGCGCGATGATGGCGCCAATGACGGAGCCGATGATGCCGCTGGGCTGGAAGAAGCCGCTACTGGCGTCCTTGTGGAAGATCAGATAACCGAGGAAGCCGCCGACGAATGATCCAATAAGGCCAAGGACGAGGGTCATGCCCCAGGACATATGTTGTTTGCCGGGCACGAGTAATCGGGCGATGGCGCCGGCGATGAGGCCGAGGATGAGCATGCTGATAATGAGTCCGAGCCAGTGCATGATGGGTCATTTCGGGTGATGGAGCAGTGTCGGTAGCAGGTTGATCACGCTGCCGTGTCACTACTTCATCACCCGCTAGGGCGGTGGCGGTACACCCTCAAGTGGGTTCATGAGATAGAGCGTGGGCCGCACGCGAAACGCTTCGACTGCCGTGGCATTGCTCGACGACTGCGACATTCCGTTACTCGGTTGGCACAGATCTTTCGCCGATAACACGCAGCGTAAGCCAGCTAACGCATCCCGTTGAACCCGCGAAGCGCGTGTCATCGCGACGACCACACGCTGTCCGATTCGTCGAGTCGAGCCTCAGTATCAGGCTCGGTACCGCAGCTCAATGTGTGGAGAAGAGGAGCATCCACAAAGGAAAACCGCAGCCAATTGCGCAGCTTCGGCAGGCCCGACCCGCAATATCCGTTTCGAAGGGCCGGCGGCTGCTCTTTCGCCACACTGGAAAACTCGGCATACGCATCGCGCAGTGATCGACCTCGCCCACTGCCGGATCTATTCGTTGCAATGAACGAGCTAGTCCTTCGCGGGCGGCGGGTCGTTGTCTGGTTCGGTGATTTGGGATAGGTCACGTCTTCGTTTGGCTTCGGCTTTTCAGTTATAACAACAAAGTTTTCGAACAACGCTAAGGCCGCACCCGCAGTTGGGTGTCCGCCGATCCGCGTGCAACGGGATGCGCCAGGAAGAATTCACCAGCCGCTGCGAGAGTTTCGCATGCGGTGACCCACGAGGTTTCGACGGCGCAGTTAGCCTGATCTGCCGGTCGCGACCTTAGGAACGCATTCTGGCAGGCACTACTGAACCGAACATTGAGTGAGGTGACCGACTATGATCAATGCTTAAAGGTGAAACCGTCGCCGCACAAGTGCGATCATTGGAGAACTCAGTTGCCGACGGCCCCCCATCCCACATGGCTGCTTGACGCGGTGGCCGTGGCCAGCCAGTCCGGTGAGGATGTGGCCGCTGCAATCAATCTGAGTCGCAAATTTGGCGCCCGATTGCCCCTGCCTGCTGCTGGCTCCACAGCCCTCCGCTTCGATGCTTTGGCCGAGTTAGGCCGGGCGAATCTAACTGTCGCTCGAGTCTTCGAAGCCCACACCGATGCTTTGGCGATCTTGGCCGAAAGCGGGCGAGATCACTCGGACGAACGCAGTTGGGGTGTTTTTGCTGCTGAAGCTCCGGGTGTGCAACTGGACGCAACGCCGGTGGGAAGCGGTTATGCCGTTACGGGAACGAAACCGTGGTGCTCGCTGGGGGGACTGCTCGACGCCGCGCTGGTCACCGCGCGAGTCGCCGGTGGCGGCCGCCAATTATTCGAAGTCGATTTGCATCATCGAGCAGTTCACGCCCAATCGGCGCAAGGATGGATCGCGCGCGGATTGCGTACGGTAACCAGCGGTCCGGTCCATTTTGACGCCGTTCCGGCATTTCCAGTTGGTGGGCCCCAGTGGTACTTAAAGCGCCCTGGTTTTGCGTGGGGTGGAATTGGCGTGGCGGCATGCTGGCACGGCGGTGCCTTGGCGCTCTCCGATGCGCTGTTGAAGACGGCCCGGGCAAGGACGCGTGATCTGGACAGTTTGCACCTAGGTGCGGTTGATGTCGCGTTGCATGCCTCCGCGACGGCGCTCGCCGCGGCCGCTTCGGCGATCGATACTGGACTCACTGGTGCGCCCCAGATCCTGGCCCTTCGCACCCGGGCAGTTGTCGCTCAATCTGTCGAACTCGTACTCCAGCAGGTTGGTCATGCGCTCGGTCCCGCGCCACTGGCATTTGATGACTCTTATGCGGCGCGGGTTGCTGACCTCACCCTGTACGTCCGCCAGCATCACGCTGAGCGCGACCTGGCCACGCTCGGTAACGAACTCAAGGACGCTGAGCTGTGAGCGGCTTTGATCATCGCGAGGCCGGTACGCCCGAATCGGCGTGGCACCTCGACTCACTGCCGTCATTGCCGATGCCACGCATGGGCGACCGGGTTGTGGTGCTCGCAGCACATCCCGACGACGAGACCCTCGGTGCTGGCGGATTGATCGCCGCGTGCGCCGCTCGACACATTGAGATCGACGTCATTGTTGCCAGCGACGGCAGGGCATCGCATCCGCTCTCACCATCAACGCAACCTGAGCACCTCGCACGCGTGCGACGCGACGAAGTGCAAGCAGCAGTCAACGTCCTTGCACCCGATGCGCGCCTACATTTTCTCGGTCTGCCGGACGGGCAATTGATGTCGCAGTGGGCGCTGCTCACCGAGCGGATCTACCAACTTGTGCCAGGCGTGACACATTTGGTGACTCCTTGGGACGGCGATCGACATCCCGATCATGAAGCCTGCGCGGTTGTCGCCGCGCAAGTCGCTGACAACGGCGCAGCACGCCATTGGCAGTACCCAATTTGGGCCTGGCATTGGGCCGATCCTGACTCTGAGGACATCCCGCGAGATCGATTGCACCAGCTTGGACTGACCCACGAAGAGTCGGTTCTCAAGCGCCGCGCGCTTGCTTGCCACACGTCGCAGCACACGCCACTGACGGAAGCTCCCGGTGACGAGGCAATTCTGTCAGCGGGAATGCTCGCCCATTTCGACCGCCCATTCGAGGCCTTTATTCTCAACAACTCAACGGCTGCGTCGACAGCAGCGTATTTCGCTGAGCTTTACCGCGTCGCGGACGATCCGTGGGGTTTAGCCGATCGTTTCTATGAGCAACGCAAACGGCAGCTGCAGCTTGCAATATTGCCGTATCGACGTTTTGGTCGAGCATTCGAGCCCGGCTGCGGCACCGGCCTGCTCACCGAACAGTTGATCGAACGCTGCGATAGCGTGATCGCCTGGGATATCAATGAGCGCGCCGTCGAGCAGTCCAAAAACCGATTGAACTTAGCGACAAACCTGACTCTGCAGCTGGGTCAAATTCCCACTGACTGGCCGCCTGGAACATTCGATCTGATCGTTCTAAGTGAGGTCGGATATTACTGTGTCGATCTTGATCGCCTTGCAGCGCGCGTCCAGGAGAGCCTCGCCGAGGACGGCGTATTGCTCGCTTGCCACTGGCGGCACCCCGCACCTGATCATCCACACAACGCTGCTGCGGTGCACCGCGCATTAGGGGATGGCCTGCAAGTGGTGGCCAGCCACGAAGAAGAGGACTTTCTGCTGCACGTGTGGTCCAGGAGCGGTCGCTCCGTTGCGTCTCTGGAAGGAATTGTCGGGTGATTGATTCGATTGTTGTGGTGGTGCCCGCTAAAGACGAACAAGATGAGATCAGTGACTGCCTCCAATCGCTGATGGCCGCACGGGATCTCTTGATCAACACGGTCGCGCGGCAAGTCAGTATCAGAATCATCGTGGTCTTGGATGACTGCCGTGACGGGACCGCCGGGTTGGTCGCACAGTTCCCGTACGTCGAGACGGTGACCTGCTGGCACTGCTCGGTCGGTGCGGCACGACGTGCTGGCGTTGATTACGCCATCTCCACTCACTCCGCGCGATCGCTTTGGATTGCTAGCACCGACGCCGATTGCCAAGTGCCTGCTGACTGGTTAGTGCAGATGCTGCAGTATGCGGACGCGGGGACTGAGTTGGTATTGGGCACTGTGCTCCCTCGGCCGGGACTGCCTGAGGCACTGATGCAGGCATGGCTCAGTGCTCACGATTCGAGCGATGACCATCGTCATGTTCACGGCGCGAATTTGGGTATCCATGCGCGCACTTACGTCGAACTCGGTGGCTGGTCAGCCTTGGTAAGCGATGAAGATGTGGACCTGGTCACGCGTGCTGAGCGATCGGGCGGGATCTTAATTCAACGTTCCGGCGGAATGACTGTGACGACGAGCAGCCGCCGGTTTGGTCGAGCGCCAAGAGGGTTCGCCGGTTACCTCATTGAGCTCGAGCAGGCGATCGGTGAGGCAGGGTAACGGTCTTTATCACCCTGAACCTTCGACACTGGACGTGTTCGATACCAAACTAACCACAACAGAGTGTTGAGCCATCACGTTCCACACCGTCACGGCACTTGGGTTCAGGGGTGCTGGCTCGACAACACGATTGGAAATCATCATGGCAGTCCGCGGAGTACTGTTCGACGTCGATGGGACGCTTGTTGACTCTGGATATATACACGCCGTGTGCTGGTGGCAGGCGCTGCGTCAACAGGGCCACGATATCTCGACAGCGACGATCCACCGAAGCATTGGAATGGGCAGTGATCGGCTCGTTCCGCATCTGCTCGGATCGGCCGATGATGAAGATATAACAGCACTTTCCGCCGCGCACGACACGCTCTACTCGACCTACTGGTCCCGATTGCGACCATTGCCAGGAGCTGCTGACCTAGTCCGGCGCGCTCATGACGCAGGACTGATCACCATCCTCGTCTCGTCGGCAGGAGCGATCGAGCTGGAGGTCTTGCGACGGGTTCTTGATGTCGACGACGTGCTCGATGATTCGACAAGCGCGGACGATGGCGATCGCAGCAAACCCGATCCCGATTTGGTCGAGGTTGGATTGCGTAAAGGAGACCTTACGCCGGACGAAGCGGTGTTCATCGGTGACGCTGTGTGGGACGTCGAGGCCTCCGCTCGGGCAGGGGTGCGGTGCCTGGCCATGGAATGTGGCGGAACTAGTGCGGCGGAATTACGGGCTGCAGGAGCTCACACCACCTACCGCGACCCAGCGGACCTCTTGGACAACTGGGCCGCGTCACTGCTTCACCAGGACTAATTACCGACACGATTGGAGATCAGCATGACAATACGATTCGGTTACACACTTATGACCGAGCAGAGCGGACCGAAGGAACTCGTCCGGTATGCCGGCGCAGCCGAACGCGCGGGTTTCGATTTCGAGGTCTGCAGCGATCACTACTTTCCCTGGCTCACTGAGATGGGTCACGCGCCCTATGCGTGGTCCTTGCTGGGCGCGGTCGCCCAAGTCACCGAGCGGGTTGAATTGATGACGTATGTTACGTGTCCGACCTTCCGCTATCATCCGGCTGTCGTTGCGCAAAAGGCCGCCACGATGGGAGTGCTAAGCGATAATCGCTTTTTGCTGGGCCTCGGTTCCGGCGAGAACCTAAATGAGCACGTCGCTGGCCAGCCCTGGCCGGTGGCCGCCGTGCGTCAAGATCGCCTTCTAGAGGCGATCGAGATTATCCGTGCATTGCATTCGGGGGAGCAAATCACCTGGGCTGGTGACTATTATCGTGTCGACTCTGCGAAGTTGTGGGACCTTCCAGAGCAACCGGTGCAACTTGCGGCCGCCGTGTCCGGTAGCGGATCAATCGCTCGGTTCGCGCCGATTACTGACCATCTGATAGCGGTAGAACCCGATGCCGAACTCATCTCCGAGTGGGATCAGGTCCGCACAAAGCATGACAAACCGGCAAGTCGCAAGATCGGTCAAATCCCCATCTGCTGGGCACCCAATCGGGATAAAGCTATCGTGCGTGCACATGAATTATTCCGATGGTTCGGCGGGGGCTGGCATGTCAATGCTGACTTGCCGACACCTGTGGCGTTCCAAGCCGCGAGTCAATTTGTGCGTCCTGGTGATGTGGCCGAAGCGATCCCGTGTGGACCGGACCTCGATCAAATAGTGCAGGCAATAGCGCCCTACTGGGAAGCTGGCTTCACCGACATCGCACTTGTTCAGGTCGGCGATGAAAGCCAGGATGAGTTCCTCAATTCGATCGCCGAACCCCTATTGGAAAAACTTCGCG
>JBDTCL010000298.1:0-6202 GCA_039923595.1 Antricoccus sp.
TGGGCGCCGCTACACCATTAGCGGTCGTGTTTGCATGGATCAGTTTGTGGTGGATGTCGGCGATGATCCGGTACAGGCTGGTGATGTGGCCGTACTGTGGGCTGACGGCTCGGATGCTACGCCCACTGTTCAGGATTGGGCCGACGCCACCGGTACCATCCATTACGAACTGGTCACCGGCGTCGGTGGTCGTTTCGTCCATCACTACATAGGCGGAGAAATCGTTGCCCGAGATTAGCGGTCTGTTGCGGTTTGCGCGAGGAGCAGGAATAGCAGCCGGCGGTATCGCTGGAGCAATCGGCGCGCTGAACGCGGTTCGTGTCACTGCCGAACATAAAGCTGTTGATCGCGTCCGGCGTCAGGGCGATCCATATGTCGATGAGCCGTTCGGGGCACAGGCGGCCGATCGCGACTACACGGTCGTCGCCGACGACGGAACCCCCTTGTATGTGGAGGAGGTCGGTCCGCTAGCTGCGCCGGTCGTTTTGATATTCGCCCACGGCCATGCCAACGCACTAGGCAGTTTTCATTTTCAGCGACGGAATCTGGCGAAAATGCGCTCGCCGCAGATAAGAATGGTGTTTTTCGACCAGCGATCGCATGGTCGATCGGGTCGTTCAGATCCAGAGCACAGCACGATCGATCAGCTCGGCTCAGATCTCGGCGAGATCGTCCGCAACGCTACCGATGATCAGCAGGTGATCCTTGTCGGTCACTCGATGGGCGGGATGAGCATCATGGGTCTGGCAGATTCAGATCCGCAGTTATTTGGTACGAAGGTGCTTGGGGTTGTCTTAATCAGCACTGCAGCTGAAAGTTTGTTTGGTGCCCTGAGGGAGGGACTGCCGAAAACCGTTGTACAGCGGGCGATTCCGGTCTTGGCGAAGGGTGCGCAACTTGCACCGAAACTTACCGAGGCTGGACGGCGCCGCGTCGGTAATGCAATGTGGTTACTCAACCGCAAGTACTCCTTTGGGTCACACGCGGCGCCAGCGTCGTTAACCGACTACGTCAACGAGATGATCAATCACACGCCAATTGGTGTGGTGGCTGATTTTTCGAGCACTTTCACCGGGTATGACAAAGTTGCTGCGCTACCTGCTCTACGCGAGTGCGAGACGTTGGTGATTTGCGGTGATGAGGATCGGATTGCTCCGATGGAACATAGCGAGTTGATTCATCGAGAATTACCCGACAGCCAACTCGTCGTCGTGCCGGGTGCTGGTCATATGGTGCACCTGGAAATGCCTGATGTCGTCAACATGCAGATTCGTCGCTTTGTACACCGCGTGACCGAAACGCGCGATCGAAAATCTAGCCAACGAGCGTGAGTACATCGGTCTCTTTCGCGTTGGATGCCGTGGAAATGCAATGCCTTGGCCGCGCCCTCGGTGGGCAGTTGATAGCCGGTGATCTGGTTCTGCTGTGCGGACCTCTTGGTGCGGGCAAAACAACGTTAACGCAAGGCATCGCACAGGGTCTCGGAGTCACTGAGCGAGTAACGTCACCGACGTTCGTGATTGCTCGGGTCCACCGCAGTGGCCGGGTCCCGCTCATTCATTGTGATGCGTACCGCCTCAGTTCGATCGTCGAGATCGATGACCTTGATCTCGACGCCGCCATGGACGAAGCAGTTACCGTCGTTGAGTGGGGCGAAGGAAAGGTGGAGCAATTGGCCGAGCACGGCTATCTCGTCGTCAACATCGATCGCGAGAGCATGAGTGGCGATAGCCGTCGCGTGTCGGTGGATGCGGTTGATCGAACATGGGGTGGCTGGTGAGCGAAAGGACCACTCTGTTCGTTGATACCTCGACGTCGCGAATCACCGTTGCAATCGTGCGGGCCGGAGTGCTCACTGAACGGGTAGTCACCGGCGCAACCGCACACGGTGAGAGTCTCACCCCACTAATCGAGCAGGTCGTCGGCGAGGCAATCGTAAACTTTGCTGAGATCCAAAGAATTGTTGTCGGGCTGGGACCAGGACCGTTCACTGGACTGCGAGTCGGAATTGTCACTGCTGAAGCAATCGGTCAGTCACTGGGGATTCCCGTGACCGGATTCTGTTCGCTCGATGCAATCAAGCGCCCTCAGACCCAAGATCTGGTGCTCGTCGTTTCTGACGCGCGCCGCAAAGAGGTCTATTGGGCACTTTTCGACCAACTGGGTCGCCGGGTAGATGGTCCCGGGGTAGCAAAGCCGGCTGATCTGGTGGCGCAGTTGGCTGCACGAGATTCCGGTCCTGGCTCGACGATTTCGATAGTTAGCGCCGGGGCCGAGAAATACCTAGCGGAGTTCAGTCAGCTTGGCAGCTTTAGCGAGGGCTGGCCGTCAGCTTCGTGGCTTTTGACCCACGACATCACCACCCCTGGGCCACTCATTCCGCTCTATCTTCGTCGACCCGATGCTGTCCCACCGACGTCTGCAGTGGCACGATGAGGACCGCCGAACAGGCCGTGTTGCTCAGGTTAATGACTATCGCTGATATCCCAGCAGTAATGCCGATGGAGCATGAACTCTTTGCCGATCAGGCATGGTCTAGCGAGATGCTGGCCGACGAGATAGCGGATACGCAATCTCGTATGTACTTAGTTGCCTGTGACGGCGAGTGCATCGTTGGTTACGCGGGGCTTGCTGCGTACGACATCGAGGCGCACATTCTCACCGTAGGTACCGACAGTCAATATCAGCGGCAGGGCATCGGCCGGGCACTGCTGCGCGCCCTACTTGCCGAGGCAGACCGCCGCAAGATCGAGCGGGTGATCCTTGAGGTGCGCGTCGATAACGAACCTGCGATCTCCCTTTATGAGTCGGAGTCGTTCGCCGCTGTCAGCATCCGTAAGAAATATTATCAACCTGGTGGACAGGATGCGGTGGTGATGATTCGTGGCGCAACTTATGCGATCTAGCGGCGCTTTGCCCATTGTGTTGGGCATTGAGACATCCTGCGACGAGACCGGCGTAGGTATCGTGCAAGGTGGTGATTTACTGGCGAACGAGATCGCGAGCAGCGTCGATGAACATGCTCGATTTGGTGGTGTCGTCCCCGAGATCGCCGCGCGGGCGCATCTGTCGGCGATGGTCCCCACCGTCGCGCGTGCGCTGGCCAAATCAGGACTTGCACTGTCTGATATAGATGCGATCTCAGTAACTGCTGGGCCTGGACTAGTCGGTGCGCTGCTGGTAGGAACGTCGGCCGCGAAAGCGTACTCATTAGCGCTCGGTATTCCGGTATACGGGGTGAACCACCTCGCGGCTCATGTTGCCGTTGACATCATCGAGCACGGCCCGTTACCGGAGCCCACCCTCGCACTGCTGGTTTCTGGTGGGCACTCATCGATTTTGCAGATCAATGACATCGCGACGGATATCACCGCGCTGGGCGCCACCATTGACGACGCGGCTGGCGAAGCATTTGACAAAGTCGCGAGACTTCTAGGTCTTGGGTTTCCGGGCGGTCCAGAGATCGACCGACTAGCAAATTCTGGTGACCCAGCGTCGATCGGATTCCCGCGCGGACTGACTGGGCCACGTGATGCTCCACTCGATTTTTCTTTTTCCGGGCTCAAGACTGCAGTGGCTCGCTGGGTGGAGCAACGTCAGAAGGCTGGCGAACCGGTGCCTGTGGCCGATGTAGCTGCCTCCTTTCAGGAGGCGGTGGTCGATGTACTCACGGCGAAGACGATCCGGGCATGCCGCGAAGCCGGTATCGATAATTTGCAGATCGGTGGCGGCGTGGCGGCCAACTCGCGGCTGCGCACCATGGCTGCGTCGCGTGCGCAGGCTGCCGGAATTCGGTTGCGGATGCCGCGTCCTGGACTATGTACTGATAACGGAGCGATGGTGGCCGCCCTTGGTGCGCAGCTGATCGCGCGTGGCGCGTCGCCGTCGCGGCTGGACTTTGTCGCAACCAGTTCGATGCTGGTCGACCAGGTCCTAGCTAGTAGTTAGGGAGCGGCTCGCGCCAGGATGGCCACAGAGTCGTGACTTCGGCGGCACACAATGACGATTAGCGCTTCAGCCGCGCGGTTGCGCTTTTTGGAAAGCAAGGTTTTGCGTAACCGTGCCGGATCAAGGTCGATGCCGCGCTTTTTTACGACGATGTCCGAGAACTCATACGCGGCTACTGCCGCGCTGAGCTTGCGCTGTGACCATGGAAGGACATCGAGGACATCAAAACGTGCAGCGAGGTCAGTGCTGATGGCTGTGTGCGCAGTCAAGTAGGCAATCCGCGGCGCGATGAGTGTCGCCTGCGCCGGGTTGGCGATATGCGTAATGAGTTCGGCGCGATTTATCGCACCATCCGGTTCGTAGATATACCGGCCGATCGGACCCACCGCGAGATCGTTGTCAGCAATTCCTGAGACTGAAACCGAACCGGTGCGACCGATTATTGATGCGCGCCGCGGTGCCGAATGCAGATCGGGCGACCAGAGGCATGCCTCGACGACCGATCGGCCCTGCTCGGTAAAAGTTGAAACCCACTCCGCTTCCCAGGCGGATGGCAGATCCGAGTAGCCGATACCTGGGGACATTTTCGCAACGACCGGGTTTGGCAAGGACTGCAAGTACGAAAGCGGGGGGCTGCACTGCTGCGGATCAAAAATCCGGCGTCCGTCCGCACGGCGGGCAGGATCGACGTACACGGTGATCGCGGGGTCGATCGTCGGCAAAATTTGTTGGAGGTCACCGACCCGGACATCGACATCGAGTCCGAGCGAGCTCACGTTAGCGCGGAGCGCAGCATCAACGTGTGGATCTTGCTCGATGGCGATGACCGCGAGGGAATGACTGGCGAAAGCGAAGGTATCGGCACCGATTCCGGCCCCGGCATCAACGATCCGGGTTACCCCAGAACGCGCTAGCCGTCGTGCCCGATGGTTGGCCACTTCTTGTCGACTGGCTTGCTCAAGCGCATCTGGAAACAAGATCAACCGCTCGGCTAATTCTGGAAATTTCACCTCTGCCCGACGCTGAAGGATTACCTGTTCGAGTGCTTGGCGGGCAAGTTCCGGTGAATACTGCTGATGCAATAGCGATATTGTCTGCAACGTGGTGCGGCCCTCGGCCATCGACTGGCGCGCGGTTGCGATTGCGGCTGACCCCAGAGGTGAAAGCAGCGCTTGAAGTGGGTTCTCAGAATGCACGGCATTACTCTGACCCCGGCTGAAAGGGCTAGCACTCGCGGGGTTAGAGTGCTAATTGCGCAATCAGACTGACCCCCGCGACGGCAGACTGAATGCGCATGCCCATAAAACGAATCGAGAAACCCCAGAAGGGGGAGGTAATTCATGGCGAAGGCAAAGGTGGCTATCAAGCCGCTTGAGGACCGCGTCGTGGTCCAGGCCAATGAGGCGGAGACCACAACCGCTTCGGGTCTGGTTATCCCGGACACCGCAAAAGAAAAGCCCCAAGAGGGCACCGTTATCGCCGTCGGCCCCGGCCGCATCGACGATAAAGGCAACCGCGTCCCCATGGATGTCAAAGAGGGCGATGTCGTCATCTACTCCAAGTACGGCGGCACCGAGGTCAAGTACTCAGGCGAGGAATACCTCGTTCTATCAGCGCGCGATCTGCTGGCTGTTGTTGAGAAGTAGTTCCCTGCTGTAACAGTATTTTTACATCCAGACCGCCCCGCACCGTGTGACGGTGCGGGGCGGTCTGGCTTCTAAAGGAGAACTTTCGTAATGTCAAAGATCCTCAGCTTCGATGAGGACGCTCGCCGCGCCCTTGAACGCGGCGTCAACAGACTCGCTGACGCGGTGCGTGTAACCATTGGCCCACGCGGGCGCAATGTTGTGTTGGCCAAGAAATTCGGGCCGCCCTCGATCACCAACGATGGTGTGACGATCGCTCGCGAGATTGAGCTCACCGAGCCCATTGAAAATATGGGTGCTCAATTGGTGAAGTCAGTTGCGATCAAAACCAACGACGTCGCTGGCGACGGAACCACGTCAGCAACCGTGCTCGCTCAGGCAATGGTCCGTGAAGGCCTGCGCAACGTGGCAGCTGGCGCCAACCCGATGTCGTTAAAGATCGGTATCGAGCGAGCGGTTGAGGCCGTGATCGCTGAACTGGACAAGGTGGCAAAGCCCGTCAAGGGCGACGCCGTCGCACAGGTGGCGGCGATTTCCTCGCAGGATGAGGCAATTGGTGTTCTGATCGCCGATGCGATGAGCAAAATCGGCGCTGACGGAGTAATCGC
>JBDTCL010000299.1:0-14126 GCA_039923595.1 Antricoccus sp.
GGCCGCATTCTTTGCAACCTCGATACCAGCGCGCGTGGAGCCGGTGAACGAGACCATGTCGACTTCGGGATGGCTCGCCATCGCGGCACCGACCGTGGGGCCATCGCCATTGACGAGGTTGAAAACGCCAGCTGGAACACCCGCGGCGTCCATAATCTCGGCGAGGATGTAAGCCGAGAACGGTGCGACCTCGGAAGGCTTGAGCACCATCGTGCAGCCGGTCGCGAGTGCGGGGGCGACCTTGCAGGCGATCTGATTGAGCGGCCAGTTCCATGGCGTGATGAACGCACAAACGCCGATCGGTTCGCGCACGATCCGGGTCGGTCCCTGGTCGACGCTGAACTCGAACGTCTTGAGTGCTTCGGCGGCAGTCGCCAAATGGCCGATGCCCATCGCGACCTGCTGTTGTGAGGACACCGATGCCGGCGCGCCCATTTCTTCAGTGACCGCAGCGGCGAGATCCTCGTAACGCTTTTGGTATTCCTCCATCACGCGGCCAAGCACGGCCAGCCGCTCTTCGCGGGTCGTCGAACCCCACGAGTCGAAGGCGGCCCGGGCGGCCTGAACGGCCTTATCGACGTCCTCGGCAGACCCGAGAGTCACGGTCCCGGCAACCTCTTCGGTGGCTGGATTAATAACATCTAATGGATTCGCCTTCGCTGGCTCCACCCATTCGCCATTGATATAGAACTTGCTGTAGTCGCGCATAGAAGCCCCTTCACGTACGTATGTCCGACAACAATGTCGGCTAAGTATCTATTTTATCCCGGATAACAATTTGATGACGAAGCGGAGTATGCGACGCTGTCACATTCGCGACGGCGCGCTTAGTCCTTCAGTTTGTAATCACGCATCAGACCACGCGAAATGATCTGCTTCTGAATCTCGCTGGTACCCTCGCCGATGATCAAGAACGGCGCCTCGCGCATCAACCGCTCGATTTCCGCGTCTTTGGAGTACCCATAGCCACCGTGAATCCGGAACGAGTCGGTGGTCACCTGCGCGGCAACCTCTGAGGCAACTAATTTGGCCATTCCGGCTTCGACGTCGTTGCGCTGCCCGGCATCCTTGAGTCGAGCGGCGTTGACCATCATCGAATGAGCGCCCTCGATCGCGGTCGCCATCTCAGCAAGCTTGAATGCGATCGCCTGGTGCTCGTACAACTTCTTGCCGAATGTCTCGCGCTGCTGCGCGTACTGGATAGCGAGCTCAAAGGCTCGCACGGCGATGCCGCAGCCGCGCGCCGCGACATTGACGCGGCCGACCTCGATACCGTCCATCATCTTGTAAAAGCCCTGCCCGATGCCATCCTCACCACCGAGCACCGACGAAGCCGGAGTGCTGTGGTTATCGAGGATCATCTCGGTGGTCTCGACACCCTTATAGCCCATCTTTTCGATCTTGCCGGGAATCGTCAGACCACCGGTAGTCACAAATCCTGGATCTTTATCCAACAAGAACGTCGTCATGTTCTTGTATACCGAGTCGCTGCCGGTGTCGGTCTTGACGAGCGTCGCGACGACTGATGATTGGCCACCGTTGGTGAGCCACATCTTCTGACCGTTGATCGTCCAGTTGTCGCCATCGCGCACTGCTTTGGTGGTGATCGCCGAAACATCGGAGCCGCAGTGCGGCTCGGACATCGAGAATGCGCCGCGGGTGTTGCCAGTTGCCATCTTCGGCAGATAGTGCTGCTTTTGCTCATCGGTACCGTGCTGCTGGATCAAATATGCCACGATGAAGTGCGTATTGATAATGCCCGAAACGCTCATCCAGCCCCGAGCGAGTTCCTCGACGCACAGGGCATAGGTCAGCAGCGATTCACCGAGACCGCCGTACTCCTCAGGGATCATCAGCCCGAAGAGCCCCATTTCCTTCATGCCCTCGAGGATGTCGTCCGGATAGGCATCAGCATGCTCAAGTGCTTGAGCATTCGGAATGATCTCTTTGTCGACGAATTTACGTACGGTCGCGAGAATCTCCTGCTGGAGTTCGGTTAGACCAACGGTTTGCGCGAGTCGTGCCATGGAAAAGTCCTTAAGTGGGAGGAATGCAAAGCCGCGAGTCGGACGCGATTTAGGCCTCTGGTGGGGTGAACGTTTCAGTCCGCTTCATTGCGGCTGCTCGACCCTTGCCCGAGATCACCAGCGCCATCTTGCGAGATGCCTCGTCGATCATTTCATCGCCCAGCATCGCTGAGCCCTTCTTGCCACCAGCCTCAGAGGTGCACCAATCGTAGGCATCAAGAATCATTTCAGCGTGGTCATAATCCTCTTGAGATGGCGCATAAATCTCATTCGCAGCACCGATCTGGTCAGGATGCAGCACCCACTTGCCGTCGAAGCCCAGCATCGCCGATCGCTTTGCGACCTCTTTGTACGCTTCGAGATCACGTACCTGCAGGAATGGACCGTCGATGGCCTGCTTGTCGTGCTTGCGCGCGACCATCAGGATGCCCATCAGGATGTGGTGGAACGGATCTGCCGGATAGTCAGGGTGCAGCGCACCGACGACGAGCGATTTCATATTGATCGACGCCATGAAGTCAGCCGGTCCGAAGATGATCGTCTCGACCCGGGGTGAGGCACCGGCAATCTCGTCCATCGCGATGAATCCGCGAGCGTTTTCGATCTGCGCCTCGATCCCGATTTTGCCAATCTCCAGGCCGTTAGCCTTCTCGATCTGGGTCAGTAACATGTCGAGCGCTTCGACCTGCGCGGCGCTTTGCACCTTCGGCAGCATGATGCAGTCCAAGTTTGCACCGGCACCCTCGACCACCTCGACCACATCGCGATAGGTCCACTCGGTGGTCCAGTCATTCACGCGGACCACGCGGATCCGGTTATCCCAGCCGCCTTCGTTGAGCGCGGCGACGATGTTCTTGCGGGCGCCGGGCTTCGCCAGCGGCGCGCATGCATCTTCGAGGTCTAAGAAAACCTGGTCGCTGCCCAGCGACTTCGCCTTCTCTAGGAAGCGGGGGTTGCTGCCGGGCACTGCAAGACAGGATCGACGCGGGCGTAGGTCAGCCATTGGGAGCTCCTTCGTTGGTTAGCCTTTGTGATCGTAACCGGCGCCTTGATGTGACCTAGACAACGACCGCGACTGGCCCGGCCTACCAGCCGCGGAACTACTCCGTCGCCTTATCGGCGAATGCATCGAGCGAGCTTTGCAGTACGCCATCGGGCAGTGACCCCTCGTCACTTTGGAACACCGCCATCATCGCGGACGTCCCGACCGCAACAACGACGATCGTTACATAGCGGGTACCACGCACAGTCTTGTAATCACCGGCACTGGAGTCGTCGTTCCATTTGCGACTCAGCGCAATTGCAACTTGCCGTGCCTGGGCGACGGTGCCACTCGGTGCGTTGTAACTAGTGGGCGCTGAGGTCTTCGCCGGTTGAGAAGAACTTCCGCTCTCGTTGCCTACCGGGTCGCCGATATCTTTTGCCGAGTCCAAGCAGGTCTCGAACCCGGGACTGCTATAGACCTTGACCAGCGCCTTCGCAGCGCCTTCGGATTTCATGACGAGCGCGACGGTGCGGCCCACAAGATAATGTTTTGCCGCGTACGTCCCGGGGTCCTTATTCACCGTTGCAGAGTCCGCAGCTTCCATTCCGCTGCGCGCGTAGGTGGCCGACGTCTTGGCTTTAGCCACCTGCGAGGTGTCGATACCCAGGCATTTCGACAGAACCGTTGGCGCGATCGCGGAGCTGTCTGGCCCCTGCTCACCGAGCGTGTTGACGATGAGGTCGAGGTCGCCGGTGGTGCTCCAGTTCCCGCCGAGCTCGCTACCACCGACCAAGATTGTGCTCGGGCTAGTGACCACTCGAGGCTTGTTAGGTTGAAGTGTAAAAACCGTAATCACCGCACCAAGAACGAGCACCAACACTGAGGCGGTGAGTGCGAACCACCGTCCGCGGCGGCGAGTACTCGGTCGTGCGGCAGCATCCGTAAGCTGCTGGGGGTGCCACGGCCCGGCAGGTGCCAGTTGACTGGGCTGCTGCAGGTATGGGGGTAACTGGCTTGTCGGTGGCGCGACTTGCGGCGTCAGCATTCGCCCACCATCAGCACCGACAACTCGGACGCCAGTTGCAGTCGACTCACTGCCACCGCCCACGACCAGTGGTGTCATCGGCAGGCCGAGTTGGCGCTGAATGCTCCGCAACTGCTCGCCGAAATCCCCCGCACCGGTTGGCCGGTTCTCAGGCGATTTGCTCAGCGCTCGCTCCAATAGCAACGCGAGCGGGTCGGGCGCGCCGAATGGACGCACATTAGGCGGTGGTTGCTGAACAACCCGCAATAGGACGGCTGCGATATTCTCATCGGTTCCACCAGTGAAAGGGGTTTGGCCCGTGAGCGCGGCGATGAGCGTTGCGGCTAAAGAATAGACATCCGAGCGAGGTGTGGCAGGCCTGCCGTAAAGGACTTCCGGTGCCCCGTAGGCAGGGGTCGCCACGACTTCACCAGTCCGAGTGATCTGTGCATCAGCGGTCCGCGCCTGCCCGAAGTCGACCAATTTCGGCACACCATAGCCATCGAACAGGATGTTGCCTGGCTTGATATCGCGGTGCATGATGGCGCAATTGTGAGCGGTTTGCAAAGCGCCGCACATCCGAACGCCCAGATCGAGCACGTCCTGCCAGCGCATTCGCGAGCCGTCACCGTACCGGTCAGCAAGTGATCCGCCCTCGCAGAGTTGCATAACGAGGTACGGCTCACCGCTCTGGGTGGTGTCGACCGCATATACCGGAACGATGTTCGGATGACCCGATAACCTGCCCAGTGCCTGACCCTCGCGCGCGAATCGCGCAGCTGCCTGATCGTCGAGATGAGTCCCGATCAGCTTGACCGCCACGATCCGCCCGAGGCGCACTTGCCGAGCGCTATAGACCACCCCGTTACCGCCGCGCCCTACGACCGCCAGGTCGCTTAGGCCAGGCAGGCGAGGAATAGGCATGCGGTACAGCATAGGGCTTGGATGGGCCAGCACCCCGTCACAGCTATTTGGCAATGCGGCGGCACCAGTCGCCGCAGAGCCGGTAACCTTTGATCGTGAATCAGTCGAGCCGCGTCTATCTCACCCGCATCGTCGGGCTGAGCGTGTACGACCCCAACGGTGATCGCGTCGGCAAAGTGCGCGATATCGTCGTCACGCTGCGAACCGACGCATCCCCCGCACGGGTGCTCGGCCTGGTTGTCGAAATCACCCGTGGCCGGCAGTCTTTTGTGCCGATCAGCCGGATGACGTCGGTCGATACCCACGCCATTGTCTTATCTTCGGGCACTGTCAGCATGCGACGCTTCGAGCAACGCGGCCCGGAAACGTTAGTCATGGCGCAGTTGCTCGATCGCGAGATCACGATCAAGGAGTCCGGTGCTAAGGCTGTTCTGGTTGATGTCGCGATGGAGCAAAGTCGCACGCGGGATTGGCTGATCATGAGGGTCGCCGTACGCGACCGGGTCGTTGGCCGGCTCGGACCTAGACGCGGCCATGTGCGCCAGCTTGGTTGGCATGATGTCTCGGGGATTTCGCAACAATCGGGACCGCAAGAAACTAACGCGCTGCTAGAAGAGTTCGAGGACCAAAAGCCTGCCGACGTCGCCCAGCGGATCAAAGATTTGCCCCTGGGCCGACGACAGGAAATTGCTGAGGCGCTCGGGGACGGACGACTTGCCGACATCCTGGAGGAGCTGCCCGAGGACGACCAGCTCGAAATTCTCGCTGCCATGGAAGAAGAGCGTGCCGCCGACGTACTCGCCGAGATGGATCCTGACGATGCGGCTGACCTCCTAGGTGAGATGTCCAACCTCGATCGCGACCGCCTGTTGAGTTTGATGGAGCCCGACGAGGCGCAGGCCGTCGAGCAGCTGCTGCATTACACCGAAGACAGCGCCGGCGGAATCATGACCAGTCAGCCAGTTATCCTCACCCCCGACACCACCATCGCCGAAGCCCTCGCTCACGTCCGCCGCGAGCAGATCAGCCCTGCACTCGCCAGCCTTGTCTATGTCGCACGGCCCCCGATCGCCACGCCGACTGGCAAATTTCTCGGGGTAGTACACATTCAGCGACTGCTGCGCGAACAACCCTCCCAGCTTGTGGGCGGCATTGTGGACAACGAGCTAGAGCCGTTGCGGGTCACCGCGACCCTGCCAGAAATCACCCGTTACTTCGCGGCCTACAACTTGGTCGGAGCACCGGTCGTCGATGACATCGGACGACTCATCGGGGCGGTCACCGTTGATGACCTGCTCGATCATTTGCTCCCAGAAGACTGGCGGGAGCAAGACGATGCGTGAAAACGATGACACCGAGCCACGCGCTCGTGGTGCCTCGTCGCGAGAGGCCGACCGACTCGATCGTCCACGCGGTCGCAAACGTTCGATAAGCATCAATTTCGACAACGAGCTGGTTGGCCGCGCATCCGAGGCGATCGCCAGGTTCATGGGCACCGGCAAGTTCCTGATGATGCAAACGATCCTCGTTCTGGCCTGGATCACCTTCAACCTGGTCGCCCTGGGCAGAGCAAAGTTCGATCCTTATCCCTTCATCCTGCTCAACCTTGCGTTTTCCACGCAAGCTGCCTATGCCGCCCCGCTGATCCTGCTCGCGCAAAATCGACAAGAAGCCCGCGACCGGGTCTCTATCGAAGAGGACCGCCAACGCGCCGTCGCCTCCAAGGCTGATACCGAGTTTCTCGCTCGCGAGCTCGCGTCGTTGCGATTGGCGGTCGGTGAATTAGCGACCCGTGATTTTGTCCGCAGCGAGTTGCAGCGATTGGCCGAGGAGCGCGATCGGAAACCGAGCAAGGATAAGAAGCCGAAGCCGTAAGTTGCGCGTGTTCGACGTAGCATGAAGTGTTCGGAATTTTACTTTCTGCTTCAGGGATTTCTCATGCAATCAGGTACGACCATCGATATCGATCAGATCAACGCCGCGCTCGCGACGGTGAACGATCCCGAGATTCGCCGTCCGCTCACTGAGCTTGGAATGATTAAGGACATCGCCGTGGATGGCGGCGATGTGACCGTAACGGTGTTGTTAACCGTCAGCGGCTGCCCCATGCGCGACACGTTGCAACGCGATGTCGCCACCGCGGTCAGCAACGTCGGTGGCGTCGATTCGACTCAGGTCATCTTTGATGTGATGAGCGACGAGCAACGCACTGATCTGCGCAAGCAGCTTCGGGGTGATTCGGCCGAACCGGTGATTCCTTTCGCTCAACCCGGTTCATTGACCCGGGTTTATGCGGTTGCATCAGGCAAGGGTGGTGTCGGCAAATCCAGCGTTACCGTCAACCTGGCCTGCGCGATGGCAAAACAAGGTCTCAGCGTGGGTGTCCTCGATGCCGACATCTATGGCTTCTCAGTACCCCGCATGCTGGGTGTCACCGAGCGTCCGACCCAGGTTGAGAACATGATCCTGCCGCCGCGAGCACATGGTATGGGCGTCATTTCGATCGGCATGTTCACCCCAGGCAATACGCCGGTGATCTGGCGTGGACCGATGTTGCACCGCGCGCTTCAGCAATTCCTCGCTGACGTGTATTGGGGCGATCTCGACGTGCTGCTGCTGGATCTGCCGCCGGGCACTGGCGATGTCGCGATCTCGATCGCCCAGATGCTGCCAAGCGCTGAGCTACTGATCGTGACTACCCCGCAGATGGCTGCCCGCGAGGTCGCCGAGCGCGCGGGTGCGGTCGCGTTACAGACGCATCAACAGATCGTCGGGGTCATTGAAAACATGTCAGGTCCGGTCTATGACGCTAATGGCGCCGCGATCGACCTTTTTGGAACTGGCGGCGGTCAAGCGGTCGCGGACTCGCTAAGCCAAACGACCGGTACTCGGGTGCCGCTGCTTGGCCAGGTACCGCTCGATGTGCGACTGCGCGAGGGCGGCGACAACGGCATCCCGTTGGTGCTTACCGATCCCACCTCAGGCGCGGGCGCTGCGTTGCATCAGATCGCTACCAAGCTTGGTCAACGTGAGCGTGGTTTAGTCGGAATGTCGCTCGGTATTACGCCGTTGCATAAGGTCTGAGCTCTCGCTAGGTAGTTTCCTCGTCGTAGAGGACCGCTTGCGGCACGAGCGCAGCTGCTGCGCTGGGCGTGCTCGAAGCGGCCGGCGCGGTCGCAGGCTGCGGGGTGTACCGGTCCATTACGTTGGCCGGCACTTCGTCTTCGTCGAGATCTTCAAGCAGGTGTTTGCGGACGAATTCTTTGGGATTGAGCATTGCCGGGTCGAAGTTCGGGGCGATATCACCGAACTCGTCAGTGATCTGCTGCCGGGCTCCGGTCAACTGCTTGCGGAGGCTTTTGAGTGTGTCGGCGGCCTGCTTCGTCGCTCCGGGTAGCTTGTCAGGGCCGAAAATCACCAATGCAGCGATAAGCAATACTAAGATCTCGCCCCACCCCACCGAACCAAACACCGCGTCCCCTACTTTCTACAAAGCTGCTTCATACAAAACCGCCTGCGTGCGCGAAAGCCGCTTGGAATGAATATTTCGTTGTGGATGAGGCCCTCGATTAATGACAGCCATGGTCGCGCACACCGCGAAGGTGCTAGCGCACGATGGCCGCTAACTCAGTGTTACCACTACATCGCTCTGAGTGCCACCGGAAACAACCTTCAGAGTGATCTTGTCCCCCGGCTTATGCAAGTAGGCGACTGCCATGAGATCTGCAACGCCCGTGATCTGGGTACTATCCGCCTTCAAAATAACGTCTTTGGCCTTGATGCCAGCCTTTTGCGCGGCCCCACCTTGATCGACCCGGACCACCTGCACACCGAGCTCGGTGCCATCGGTGACCGATTGGACGGATAACTGCAAATTACCGTGCGCGATGGTCGAGCCAGGACTTTTGATCAGCTGGTCAGCGATTGCCATTGCGTAATCGGCCGGGATCGCGAATCCGAGGCCGATGCTGCCAGCCTCACCGTTTCCTGATGCGAAGCTAGCGATCGCGCTGTTGATTCCGATCAGTGCCCCGTTAGCATCGACGAGCGCGCCGCCAGAGTTGCCAGGATTGATGGCCGCATCAGTCTGAATTGCCAGGACATACGCATCAGAATCGCTGCCACTACCAGATAGATGCATCGGCCGATTTAGCGCCGAGACGATACCCGTGGTGACGGTACCGGCAAGTCCAAGTGGTGAGCCAAACGCGGTCACTTCATCACCGACCTGCAACGTGCTGGATTTGCCGATATCAATCGGTACTAGGCCTGGCTTGGCTACCTTGATCACGGCCAGGTCCGCTTTGATATCGCGGCCGATGATCGTTGCCGGGCTGATGCTGCCGTCGATAAACCTGACGCTTATCGACACTCCCGGGCCGCCCTTAGCGGCCAATGAGATCACGTGATTGTTGGTCAAGATATAACCGTCCGGTTCGATGACGACGCCTGAACCGGTACCCCCGGAGTTGCCAGCGATGACTTCGATGGAAACGACTGAAGGCGAAACCTTGGCCGCGATTTCTTTGACATTTGTGGTGCCGCGGTTGTCCTTGACGTTGCTATATTGCGGATCAACCTTAGCTAGCGGTGAGGAAGCGGCAACTTTGGATAGAAAGAACCCGCTCGCTCCACCGACGAGACCCAACAAGAGCGCGCCGAGGGCGAGCACGACGGCGATCCGGACCGGGACATCACCAAGTCGCAGGCGCCGTCGACCTTTGGCGTCAGCGCCCACGATCCCCTCATCGTCGCGTTGCTCGTCTGATTCCGGTTGATCGGCGGCAACGAGGCGCGCTGTGGAATGTGGATCGCGCCATGGATCGCGCGGCGCGTCAGGTTTCCACCAAGGAGATTCGCGAATCGCGATGCCGTAACCGGTCGCACCTGATTGGCGCTGCAGATCTTCAGCGCCAGGCGGCCTGGAGAATGCAGCACGGTAGGCAGGGGGTACTTGGCGTGGTGGTGCTACCGAAGGTCGTACAGGGGCGCGATTGCCAAATGGGCTGCTCGTGCCCGGTGGCCGCCCGAACGCCTGCGCCACAGCAGGTGGGGGCGGCGCGGACGTGGTGGCTGGTGCTCGCAGTTGTGGTGCTTGGCGCCCTGGGCCAAAACTGCCCGCAAAACCGGGAGGCCTCGAGAACTGCCCGGAACTACCGGCTGGTGCAACACCTGAAGTTGGCGCAACACCTGAAGCTGGCATCGAGCCTGGCGCTGCCTGCGACGGGCGATCAGACATGGGCTGATCGTCGTTGGCCATAGGGCGAAACCTTCCTGAGCAAGTTCAGCGTAATGACGCCGGTCGCAAACCATTACCGGCTCGACCAGAGTAGGACGCAATATCGATGCGCCTGGTTTGCAAGGACGGCAATTGTCTGCAAGAAGAATCTACGCGGCAAACTCCCTTAGCGCTGCTTGTACTGCAATCCGGGAGTGACGGCGCCAAACTGAGGCGCCTGTAAATAACCGCCAGCACCATCTGGCAGGTTGCTGTTGCCGCCGAGCAGTGTCGGACTCAGCGACAGCCCGACGCCAACCGCGACCAGAGCCGCGCCACGAGTAAAACGTGAGCGACGAGGGGTCAGTGTCGGTGTCGGACCAGAGACCGGTTGGTCACCGGAAGGAGCATTGACCGGGAACTGAAACGATTGCTGCCGGCTAGGGAGAGACGCGGAGGCATTCTCTAGTGGCGCCTCAAAAGGAATTCCACCCAGTCGTGCCATCAACGATGCAGGCACAGCAAAGGTGCCGGAGCTCTGACTGAGCGATTCCTTGGACTGCTGCTGAATACCGACTGCAACGCCGCATTCGAGGCATTGTGCGACGTGCTCAGCAGCGCGGAGTCGCGGCCCCACGGCAAGCTCGCCATCGACATAAGCGGCGAGAGCTTCGATAGATAGATGCGTATCAGAGCGATTCACTGAACCAACTCCCGACTTATTTCCAGGTTGCGCGGTGCGCGGTGCGCGAGGGCGTCCCGTAATTGGACGCGGCCACGATGGATGCGGCTGCGCACAGTACCGAGTTTAACCCCGAGCGTGCTGGCAATCTCTTCGTACGAGAGTCCTTCGATGTCGCACAACACGACCGCTGCGCGAAAATCTGGCGGCAAGCCGTCGAGTGCCGACTGGATTTCGGCATCCATATGGCTTGAGTCGAATGCTTGCTCTGGACCCTCGCCCGTGGCTGGCAGTCGGTCCGCTTCGTCGGCGAGCTGGTCAAAACGGATCCGGGCACGGCGGCGGACCATGTCGAGGAAAAGATTCGTGGTAATTCGGTGCATCCACCCTTCGAACGTCCCCGGCTGGAAACTCGCTAATGAACGGAAGACTCGGATGAACGTGTCTTGGGTGAGATCCTCAGCATCTTGCTGATTACCCGAGAGTCGATAAGCGAGGCGGTATACGCGTGCCGAATGTTCGCGGACGATTTCATCCCAGGTTGGCACCACCCAGGGAACTTCGGCGTGTTCGCCGAGGCCTTCGTCCGCGTGCTCCTCAGGGATGCTCGTGGAAATTGCAGTGTCGTTCGAGATAGCTTCCATTAACCTCTAGTCCTTTTGACTCACATCATGGCGATATGAGCGATTCGTTGCAACAATCATCCCGGATTGGTTGTTCCACGCCAAGTCGAATCGACCGATTCACAGTACTTACTCAGGTGCCGAGCTTTAGGCTGTGTGCAGCGCCTAACGGCGGTGGGTGCAGAGTGTGCAGCGCCTAGCGGCGGTGGGTGCGGAGTGTGCAGAGATTCTGCCGTTACGCTTGCTGTCATGACAAATGCCGCGAGCGCTTCGTACGCCGAGTCCTTCGTTAGCGAAGACACCCATCCTGCCGCTGCACGTTCGCGGGCCGCTGAGCTCGGTATTGAACCAGTCAGCACCGGCGCTGGCGCCGCACTGCGGTTCATCTGCGCCGCGATTGATGCCCGAGCAGTGGTCGAGGTCGGAACCGGCACGGGCGTTTCAGGGCTGTGGTTGATGAGCGGGATGCGCCCAGACGGCGTCCTGACAACGGTCGATACCGAAATCGAGCACCAGCGCGCGGCGAAGCAAGCATTCGCTGAGGCTGGCATCGCGACATCGCGGACCCGGGTGATCGGCGGCGCCGCCCGCGATGTCCTGCCGCGACTGACCGATGGCGCGTACGACCTCGTTTTTATCGACGCAGAGGCCGTCGATTATCTCGATCTCATCGATGAGGCATTGCGGCTGCTGCGTACCGGTGGCGTGGTGATCTTTAATAATGCGTTGTACAAAGACCGCGTCGCCGACCCTTCAGCACGCGATGGTGAGTCCGTGGCGCTGCGAGATCTCGGCAAAGCCGTCCGCGATAGGGACGATCTAGTGTCGATCGTGCTCCCCGTCGGCGAGGGCCTGCTCACAGCAATCCACCGCCCCGTCGATTAGCCCCTTCGCGTCGCGCTATTTCGCGAGGATTCCTTTGCCGATGACGACGATTCCGGAATCGGTGACGTGGTATTTCTTGCGGTCCGCTTCAAGATCGACGCCGATAAATGCACCGTCGGGTACGACCACATTCTTATCAAGAATCGCGCGTTTAACCACCGCTCCGCGGCCAATTTTGACTTTATCCATCAATACGCAGCCGTCCACCACTGCGCCGTCATAGATCCGGCCGCCAGATCCGATCACCGATTGGCGCACATGACCGCCGGCGATGATGACTCCACCTGAAACCATCGACTCCTGTGCGGTGCCGGACTCGACAAATTTCGCTGGCGGATTTTGCGGCATCGCACCGATGATCGGCCATTTATCGTTGTAGAGGTTGAAGATCGGGTGCACCGAGACCAAGTCTAGATTGGCGTCATAGTAGGCATCGAGGGTGCCAACATCACGCCAGTAACCCGCATCACGCTCTGACTGCCCCGGCACCTCATTGGCGACGAAGTCATAGACGCATGCAGTGCCTTTATCGACAAAGAACGGAATGATGTCACCGCCCATGTCGTGCCCGCTGCTGTCGTTCAATGAATCGGTCTCCAGCGCTTTGACCAGGGCCTCGCGGCTAAAGATGTAATTACCCATCGAGGCAAACGTCGCATCCGGATCATCAGGCAACCCGGGCGGGTCAGCTGGCTTCTCCAAGAACTGGGAGATCTTCATCCCGTCGGCATCAGTGTCGATCACTCCGAAAGCCGAGGCTTGCTCGCGCGGCACCCGAATGCCGGCGACCGTCACCTCTGCACCGCTCGCGATGTGCTGATCAAGCATTTGCGAGGGATCCATGCGGTATACGTGGTCCGCGCCGAAGACCACGATGTAATCGGGATCTTCATCATTGATTAGATTCATGCTCTGATAGATCGCATCTGCGCTGCCAGTGAACCAGTGCGGGCCACGGCGTTGCTGAGCCGGCACGGGCGTCACATAGTTACCGGTCACATTGGACATTCGCCAGGTCGTCGAAATATGCCGATCGAGAGAATGCGATTTGTACTGCGTCAGCACGCAGATCTTCATATAGCCAGCATTGAATAGATTCGATAGCACAAAGTCGATAAGTCGATACTTGCCGC
Source organism: Antricoccus sp. (assembly GCA_039923595.1). Lineage (GTDB taxonomy): Bacteria > Actinomycetota > Actinomycetes > Mycobacteriales > Antricoccaceae > Antricoccus. The sequence continues at coordinate 13,502 of JBDTCL010000299.1, forward strand.
CGAAGGGTACGGCAGGCTTCGCGCGATCCGCGGTGAGCGGCATGAGCCGCTTACCCTCGCCACCTGCAAGGACAATTGCCAGAACATTCCGAGACACAGCCACGACACGGACCCTAACGCTCGATTCGGATAACGGCTAGTGTTCGGCGTATGCGAGTCGGAATCTTAACCCGGGAGTACCCACCGTTTGTCTATGGAGGGGCCGGTGTTCATGTTGATTTCCTCGTTCGTGAGCTGCGAAAGCTGATGGACGTATCGGTATTTTGCACCGGCGACGATCGGCCCGATGCCACCGCGTTTGCCGAACAGGTCGCCGGGAATGCGCAGGCGAATCCAGCGCTCAAGGTGCTTTCCGCCGATGTTGCGATGGCTGCTGCCATCGGCGACCGGGACATCCTGCACTCTCACACCTGGTACGCCAATTTCGCTGGTCATCTTGGCAAGCTGATGTACGACGTGCCGCATGTGATCTCCGCGCACTCCCTAGAGCCGCTGAGACCGTGGAAGGCCGAACAACTCGGCGGTGGCTACCGGGTGTCCTCATGGGCAGAAAAGACGGCATACGAAGCCGCCGACGCGATCATCGCGGTCAGCAACGGCATGCGCGCCGATGTCCTGGCGGCAT
>JBDTCL010000300.1:0-3820 GCA_039923595.1 Antricoccus sp.
ATCGGTGGCACGCTGCGTACCGTTCGCGATATGTCGCGGGTGTTGCCCAAATGAGCAGTGCTCCCACCACTATCATCGTGATGGCAAAGTCACCGGTTGCTGGGCAGGTCAAAACTCGGCTCTGTCCACCATTGACCGTCGAAGAATCAGCCGAACTCGCGGCTGCGGCCATTGCCGACACGCTTGAGAACGTCCGCGGAGTTAAAGATGTGCGTCGGGTGATCGCCTACACCGGAAATCGAGAACGGATGGTTGCGTGCGGCGTCTCGGGTTTTGAATTGATCACTCAACGCGGTGGCGGTTTTGCTGACCGACTGGCCAATGCATTCAATGATGCGCAGAGCGCCGAACCGGGTCCGTCGGTGCTGATCGCCATGGATACTCCGCAGGCGGACGCGGCGTATATCGAAGCCGCGATCGACCAGTTGCGCAGCAGCCCAGCCGTATTAGGTCCGGCAACCGATGGTGGGTGGTGGCTGCTTGGCTTGACTGATCCGCATCACGCGGGAATCCTGCGTGAGGTCCCCATGTCGATCGCGCAGACCAGGCAACTGACGGAGCAGGCGTTCGAACGTTGCGGTATCGCGGTGAGCCAGACGGCGACGCTGCGTGATGTCGACAGCTTCGAGGATGCCCGCGCCGTCGCTGACCTGATCCCACAATCGACGTTTGCTCAGACGTTGAATCGACTCGCTGCATCCTCGATCCGCAACCGATAAGACCGACGCCGTGATTAATTTGCGCCGGGGACCGTTCGTTGAGGGAACGTTCGCCGCGCCCGCTCGCGGTCCGAGGACAACAACGCGGATCGGCACGGCACTCGGTATCGCCTTTACCGTCTGCTTCCTCACCGGATTGATCAGCCATTTCATCCAGCATCCAGCGTGGTTCACCACCTGGCCGACGCGCCCGGTCAATCTTTATCGTCTCACCCAGGGTCTGCATGTCACCACGGGTTTCGCGACGATCCCGCTTCTCGCGGCTAAGTTGTGGTCGGTCTATCCCAAGTTCTTCCGCTGGCCGCCGCTGAAAAGCATCGCCGATGCCGCAGCGAGACTGAGCATTCTGGTGCTCGCCGGTACCGCGATTTTCGAACTCATATCGGGCTTGGTTGACATGGCCCGTTGGTACACAGCCATGCCGTTCTTTTTCACGGTCGCCCATTACTGGACGGCGTGGATCGTCATCGGCTCAATCGTCGTGCACGTGGCTGCGAAGATCACCATCATTCGCACCAGCCGTGATGAAATCGCCATCGAACCGCGCGATGGATCACTGAGCCGCCGAAACTTCTTCATTGCTGCAGGTGCCGGTTCCGGACTCGTCGTTTTTGCCATCGTCGGCCAGACATTCCGGCCATTGCGGGCCGTGTCGGCGCTGGCACAACGTGATCCGGGGGTGGGGTCACAGAACGTGCCGGTTAATAAGTCCGCGCAAGTCGCTGGCGTGAAGAGCACGGCCCGTGATCCTAACTACCGCCTGACGGTCCAGGCTGAGGAGTCAATATCACTCTCGCTGCGCGATTTGCAAGCGATGAAGCAGTACACGGTGCAGTTGCCGATCACCTGCGTCGAAGGATGGAGTGCATCGGCGACCTGGACCGGACCTCGACTGGCTGACGTACTCAAGCTCGCTGGCTGGGATGCGTCGCACGGAGAGGTTAGTGTCGGATCGCTGCAGAAGGGTGGACTATATAGAGCCAGCATCTTGCCGGTTTTCTTCGCCATGGACGATCTCACACTGCTAGCTCTGAAACTCAACGGTGAAACCCTGGATCTGGATCACGGTTACCCGGCCCGACTAATCGCGCCGAATCGACCAGGTGTTTTGCAAACGAAATGGGTCAATCTGCTCAAGGCCGGGGCGGGGAAATGAGTGCCGAATCGGTGACCGCCGGGATTAGGGAGCTTATGCATCAGCCTGGTCGGGTGGCCGCTTTTACAGTGGGTGGACTGATCGTCGCCTACGGCGTATTCGGCTTGCTGAGCAACCTGAACACTTCGCAGCTGATCGGTTGGGGGGCCTGGGTCGTCGGTGGACCGCTATTGCATGACCTGGTGATTGCGCCTCTTTCAGCCGCCGTAGCGCTCGGTCTGCGTCGAGTCGTGCCAGCGCTTATCAGACCCTGGGTCACGATCGGATTCATGCTGTCGGCCATGCTCACGTTCATCGCACTACCGTCGGTCTTACGCCTTGGTAATAGTCCAGCCTTGCCTTCGGCGCTGCCGCGTAATTACGCTCATGGCCTGTTGTGGTACCTCGCTGTCGTGTGGTTTGCGATGGCAGTTGCGATCGTCATCACTGTCGTACGGCGCCGCGCTCACCGTTAGTACGGCGTGGTTGACTCAAACTTGAGACTCATGCGATGCAGCGCATGAGCACGATCGGGGAGCGAACATGACAGAAGACATTCAGCGCGTTGCATTTGTGACCGGCGGCGCACAAGGAATTGGCCAGGCGACCGCAGTTCGACTCGCCCAGAACGGTGCGGCGATTGCTGTCGCTGATCTGAAGGAAGAAGCCTGCGCGGCGACCGTCGAACGGGTCAACCTCGCTGGCGGCAAAGCAATCGCGGTGAGCTGCGACGTATCGAAAATGGACCAGGTCAAGGCGGCAGTGGACAAGTGCGCCCAGGAACTTGGTCGGGTCGACATTTTGGTTAATAACGCCGGTGTCACCAGGGACAATCTCCTTTTCAAGATGTCGGAGGAAGACTGGGACATCGTCATAGGAGTGCACCTGCGAGGTGCGTTCAACACCACCAAATGTGCGCAAAAATATATGGTCGAGCAGAAGTACGGCAAGATTGTGAATCTTTCCAGTCGCTCCGCGCTCGGTAACCGGGGTCAGGCGAATTACTCCACCGCGAAGGCTGGCCTGCAAGGTTTCACCGCTACCTTAGCGATCGAGCTTGGCGCGTTCAATATCAATGTCAATGCGGTCGCGCCAGGCTATATCGTCACCGCGATGACCGATGCCACCGCGCAACGCGTTGGTTTTGATCCTGAGGCATACCAAAAAGCAGCGGCCGAACGGACGCCGTTGCAGCGGGTGGGCCAACCTGAGGACATCGCCAATGTCGTGGCGTTCTTGTGCAGTGACGAGGCGTCGTATGTTTCCGGTCAAACGCTGTACGTAAACGGCGGCGCACGCTGACCGATCTTCGGCCCGACAAGATCGTCGAGCGCGATACGAACCATCATGCGTGGGTCGTGGTCGCGATCACGTCGTGCTCAATGCTGGTTGGCGGTTTCAATCAGAGCAGCTTGAATGTCGCGTTACCGGACGTTGCCATAGCGCTACACGCCACGGCTGGCCAGATGAACTGGGTGCTCCTGGGCTATCTACTGGCCAATAGCGGGTTGATGATTGTTTTCGGTCGGCTGGCCGATATGTTCTCGCGGCGGCGCATGTGGGCGTTCGGAATTGCGTTATTCACCATTGCCAGCTTTGCAGTCGGATTCTCGCAGCACCCATGGCAAGCCATCGTGTTGCGCACGATTTCTGGTGTCGGCGCGGCGATGATGTGGTCGACGAGCGGAGCGCTCCTGACCGCATGGGTACCGCGGCGAATGCTGGGCCAGGCGATGGGTATCTACTACGCCAGCTCATCAGTAGCTCAGCTTCTGGGACCGGTGCTCGGCGGTGTCATCGCCGATTCGCTGGGCTGGCGCTGGCTATTTTGGGTGAACGGACCCATCGGGTTAGCAGGTAGCTGGGCAGGCTTTGCCCTGCTCCGTAAGGAAGCTAAGCCGACGGTCCGAGAGCATTTTGATGTCATCGGCGCGCTCGCGGGCGTCCTATTTCTCGGCGCCATAGT
>JBDTCL010000301.1:0-3443 GCA_039923595.1 Antricoccus sp.
GGGGCACCTACCAGAAGTGGACACCGTATCTCGCGGTCCTGCTGATCAGTTCGGTGATGGGCACCGCCGCGTGCTACAACAGCGTCAGCTTCGACGCTCAGCGCGTCCGCAAGTCACTCGACCAGGGCGCCGCGTTCTGGCAGTTACTGGTCGTGAAGAACATCGCGCTAATTTTGCTTGTCCTGCCACTGGGAATTGCGGTGTCGATCGCTCTGGCGGTACTGGCTGGTCGGCCGCTGCGCTCAGTGCGGCTATTGGGTCGGTGCTCTGCCTGCTTTTATTGTGAAGTGGCGTCGGCAACATTTTGTCGGTGATCCTGCCGATCCGCGATGCCTCTATCAAGCAGCACCGCAACGAGGGCACATTCAAGCGGTTCGCTATCGAGTTCATCGTTACCTTGTTCATCAGCTATGTCGTCGAGTTCATGATGATCTGGCGAATTTTCGCAGCTCAGGGAGTCGGCCAACGCTACGGTTCGACCTGGATCGCAGTGATCAGTCTGGTACGCGGCGCGATTATTACCTGGTCAGTGTTGAGCGTCGTCGCAGTCTCGTTAGCCAATCAGCCAGCGATTGCCCGCCGACTTCGCCGTGAGCTGGACTGGGATCTCATTCATGCGCCGGGCAGTTCATCCAGCACGTGAGTACCCGGCTCGATAAGCTCAACTGATGGCTACCCCACCACGATTATCTCCCGGCGATAACGCGCCACAGTTCGCTCTCAACGACGACGCTGGCAACGTCGTATCGCTTGCCGATTTTGCCGGGCAGCGGGTCATTGTGTACTTCTACCCGGCCGCGATGACGCCCGGCTGCACGAAGCAGGCCTGCGATTTCACCAATGCCGCTGCCGAGTTGAGGTCCGGTGGACTCAACATCCTTGGGATTTCACCGGACTCCCCTGAAAAACTCGCGAAGTTCCGAGCCAAAGAATCGCTCACAATCACCTTGTTATCTGACCCGGCTAAATCCGCGATGATCGCATACGGCGCATTTGGTGAGAAACAGAACTACGGCAAAACCGTCCAGGGCGTCATCAGGTCCACCTTCGTCATCGATGCCGACGGCAAGATCGAGCAAGCGCAATACAACGTCAAAGCAGCCGGCCACGTCGAGAGACTGTTGAAACAACTGGCATGAGCAAGGACGATCTGTCAGCGGCGAACCGGCCCAAGTCGGAGCGCCGACCACCCGCACCTTGACCACTGCCGGTCACACCACGCTCGACCAACTTGCCGGTGCGCGCCACCGAGCTGCGTACACCGCACGGTGGGGCCGCGGGCGATCAGGATCCTCAACGAAACCCTGAACGCCCGCGGTCAATCACTAGCGCAGTAGACCCGGTGGGAGTTGAACCCACACTGGCACGGACCTAAACCGTGTGCCTCTGCCGTTGGGCTACGGGTCCTGGCGTAACGGCAACATCCTATCGGGCGGATCTCGCAGCATGTGGCCACGGTCGTGTTCAATCGGTACCGAATCGATCGGTCACTGGAAATCTATGGAGGAAAACGATGAGCGTAGCGAAGATCGCCGCCCTGCTGCGCCAGGCTGAAGGCACCGACAATGAGCACGAGGCCGAAGCCTTCATGCAGCGTGCTCAGCAACTCGCAACGATGTACTCAGTCGACTTAGCCGTGGCGCGCGCACACACCGCCGCCAAAGAACGACGCACGACGCCGATGATGCGAAGCATCGAAATCGGTCAGGCTGGCAAACGCGGACTACGGACCTATGTCCTGCTTTTTGTGCATATCGCACGCGCGAACGATGTGACCTGCGACGTGGCAAGCAACTCCACCCGCGTCTTTGCCTATGGCTATGCCGAAGACATCGACGCAGCCGAAGCGCTGTATGCCTCGCTCGCGGTACAAATGATCGGAGCCTCTGATGCATACCTGGCGCGGCGCGATTTTGCCGGTGAGGTACGACTCATTCGTAACGCGCGGGGTCGGGTCGAGCGCCGCGCGGTATCGGCGATCACCGCGCGGCTGTCGTTCCAGGAAGCATTCGCACACCGCGTCGGAGAGCGGCTTGCTGCCGCCCGCGAGGACGCACTTGCCACCATCAATGCCCAGCAGGCCACTGCCGCAACCGAGTCACTATACACCGCACTCGTACTCGCCGAAAAGCAAGAACAGATCGCCGCCTATCACGCCGCTACGTCCGAGGCTCGCGGTTCATGGGGCGCTGGGCGCGCCCAAACAATGCAGTCTCGTTCTGGTCGGGCTGCCGGTGACAGTGCGGGCAAGCGGGCGCGGCTGCACGGGGGCGCTGAGATATCGGGCGGCCGCGGCGCACTGCGACGATGAGTGGCCGCGACGCGCAACGTGCCAAGGTCTACGCCGCCGAAGCACTCACCCGGCGTGTTCTAGACCAGTCCGCGGAGTTTCGCACGATCGAGCTCGCAGGTTCCACACTCACTTTGCCCGCGGAGATCAAGTTTGGCGATCTCGCGGCAGTCCAGAAGTACGTTGACCACGTCCTCATGCAAGATTGGGTCGTCGCCGCATATCCCGCGGCCCGAATGTTGGTGCGGGTGCGGGAACGCGCTGGCGACACGCAAGCACACTACGAACATGCGACCTCGACGATCGCGGTGCCCACTGCAGGTGACCGCTGGGCGATGCGCGAGCTGGTCGTGCTGCACGAGATCGCGCATCATCTCGGCGGCCCCGAAGATCTCCTGCACGGCGGCGAGTTCTGCGCGCGACTTATTCATCTTGTCAGTGAGATGGTCGGCCCAGAAGCCGCCTTGCTGCTGCGAATCAACCTCTTGGACGCTGGCGCACACATCGCCTAACGGAGGTTGCCAAAACCGCACGGCCGACCGCAACACGTGCCTAGCTGCGACGCGCGTCAGGTTACGACACGCAATCGAACCAGAGCGTGTGCGAACCTGACGCACGTGAGTCACTCGGGGGTTCGCCCCTACGTTTTCGTGGCCTTAGCGAGGCGCGCGACCAGAAGCCGCATCGCGTGGCCCCGATGGCTCAGCTCGTCCTTGGCGTCGGGCATGAGCTCGGCAGCGGTCAACGGCTGACCCACTGGCACAAAAATCGGGTCGTATCCGAAACCACCGCTGCCGCGCGGCTCACGAATCACCACTCCTGCCATTTCGCCCCGCACGACGAATTCACCCTCGTCATCGACATAAGCGGCGGCACAAACGAATGACGCCTCCCGACGGTCGTCGGGTACATCATGGATTTGGGCTAGCAATAGCCGAGTATTCGCATCATCGTCGCCGTGTACGCCCGACCAACGCGCCGAAAAAATCCCCGGCATACCTGACAATGCAGCCACGCATAATCCCGAGTCATCGGCAATCGTGCGCAATCCAGTGTGTGCGAAACCTTCGCGCGCCTTCAACAGCGCATTGGCCTCAAACGTCGCGCCATCCTCGGGCACCTCGTCGTACAACGGCACATCGTCCAACCCGAC
>JBDTCL010000302.1:0-7005 GCA_039923595.1 Antricoccus sp.
CCTGCATACCGGTATCGAGAAGAGCTGCGAATACCGCACGTTCACTCAGGCAGTGACCTTTTTGACCCGCGCAGACTACCTCTCACCGCTGTTTAACGAGTCAACATTTTGCATGTCCGTGGAACGACTGTTGGGAATTGAGATTCCGCGCCGGGCGCAAATCATTCGCGTCATCATGATGGAAATCTGTCGCATTTCATCGCACTGGATTTGGCTCGCGACCGGCGGTATGGAACTTGGCTCAACCACCGCAGCGACGAACGGTTTCCGAGCACGCGATCGCTGCCTGGATCTGCTTGAGGCTGTGACCGGGCTGCGGATGAATCACGCCTATATTCGCCCCGGCGGCGTCGTTCAGGACCTGCCGACGGACTTCCTGGAGCTATTTGAGAAGTGGGCCGCGTACATGGAGGAGGAGCTCGATGGCGTCGAGCGACTGCTCACGGGACAAACAATCTGGATCAAGCGCCTCAAAGATGTCGGCTTCATCAACGTTGCGGGTTGCTTGCAGCTGGGGGTGACCGGGCCGATCCTTCGCTCAGCCGGGCTGGCCTGGGATCTGCGCAAGACCGAGCCTTACCTGACGTATGACGAGTATGACTTTGAGGTGCCCACCCACGATGCTGGTGATAACTGGTCGCGGTATGTGGTCCGTGTTGCTGAGATGCGCGAATCGCTGAAGATTTGCCGGCAGGCGGTGGCAACACTTGAGCCTGGACTGGTGATGGTGGGCGATAAGAAGATCGGTTGGCCGGCACAAATGTCGATCGGTGCAGATGGCATGGGCAACTCGTTGCAGCATGTTGAGCACATCATGGGTCAATCGATGGAGGCCCTGATCCACCACTTCAAACTGGTCACCGAAGGATTTCGAGTGCCAGCCGGCCAGGCATACGTGCCGGTTGAGTCCCCACGCGGCGAGCTGGGCGCGCACGTCGTTTCTGACGGCGGCACCCGGCCGTTCCGGGTGCACTTGCGCGATCCAAGCTTCATCAATTTGCAGGCGCTGCCGGCACTTTCCGAAGGTGGCCTGCTTGCAGATGTCATCGCGTCAGTGGCATCGCTGGATCCGGTCATGGGAGGCGTGGACAGGTAATGGCAATCACCAACGCCACGCGCGAGCAGGCTCGCACTATCATCGCTCGTTATCCGCACGCACGTAGCGCGTTGCTGCCAATGCTTCATCTGGTGCAGGCTGAGGATGGTTATGTGAGCGCGGATGGCGTGCGGATGTGCGCGGAGGAACTTGGCCTTACCAAGGCCGAAGTCGCCGCGGTCGCCACGTTTTACACGATGTACAAACGCCGTCCGACCGGTGAGCACTTGGTGAGCGTCTGCACGAACACGCTGTGTGGGATGCTCGGTGGCGATGAGATCTGGGATGCGCTGAAGAGCGAACTCGGCGTCGGCCATGATCAGACCACGCAGGACGGCACGATCACCCTCGAACACGCCGAATGCTTGGCTGCGTGTGATTACGCGCCGGTCGTCACGGTCAATTACGAATTCTATGACAATCAGTCGGTCAGCTCGGCGATCGATCTGGTCGCCGAGCTTCGGGGCGGTAAGCGACCTGACCCCACTCGCGGGGCGCCGCTGGGGACTTTCCGGGAAGCTGAGCTCGAACTTGCTGGATTTCTTGATGAATCAATACGCGCAGTCAAGGTTGCCGGTGGCGGCGATCTTGTTCCGACGCTGCGTGGATTAAGACTTGCCGCTGATAAAGGCGAAACTGCGCCGGCCGCAGATTTTGGGTCAATAATTCCGCCCGTACCCTCGAAGGAGGAGAAGAAATAATGTCCCTGACCCCGGTATTATCTGCCCGCTGGGCGAACGAGAAGTCGTGGACGATTGACTCCTACCTGCAACACGACGGTTATCAGGCGTTGCCTAAGGCATTCACGGCGACCCCGGATGAACTCATTGAGTTGCTGAAGGCCTCGTCGTTGCGTGGTCGTGGTGGAGCCGGTTTTCCGGCCGGCCTCAAGTGGTCGTTCGTGCCGCAGGGCGGCGATGGACCCGGCGCAAAGCCCAAGTACCTTGTCATCAATGCTGACGAGAGTGAGCCGGGTACGTGCCGCGACTTGCCGACGATGACTCAGGACCCGCATGCGCTGATCGAAGGCGCGATTATCGCCGCGTATGCGATCCGATCGCACTTTTGCGCTATCTATATCCGCGGGGAGGCGATCCACGCGATTCGTCGCGTTGAGAACGCGGTCCGCGAAGCCCGTAACCACGGGTACCTCGGCACCGACATTCTCGGCTCTGGCTTTGATCTGGATATCGTGGTGCACGCCGGTGCCGGTGCTTACATCTGTGGTGAAGAAACCGCACTCTTGGAATCGCTGGAAGGTCGTCGTGGTCAGCCACGGCTGAAACCGCCGTTTCCAGCGGTCGCCGGTTTGTATGCAAGTCCGAGTGTGGTCAACAACGCGGGCACGATCGCCAGCGTGCCTGGCATCGTGCTCGGTGGGGCCGACTGGTTCAAGGAAATGGGCCCAGAGAAATGCCCGGGAACGTCGATCTACTCGCTATCTGGCAGGGTTAAGAATCCGGGTCAGTACGAGGCGCCGATGGGCACCACGCTTCGCGAGCTGCTCGAGATGGCTGGTGGTATCCGCGATGGTCACACCCTCAAGTTTTGGACACCTGGCGGCTCATCGACACCAATGTTCACCGATGAGCATCTTGATGTGCCTCTCGATTTCGACTCAGTTGCGGCGGCCGGCTCGATGAACGGCACCAGTGCGCTGATGATCTTCGACGACACCGATTCAGTGGTCGAGGCGACCATGAAGTGGATCGAATTTTATGCGCACGAATCGTGCGGAAAATGTACGCCGTGCCGCGAAGGCAACTACTGGATGGTGCAGATTCTGCGCCGGATGGTCGATGGGCATGCCACCAGCGACGAGGTCGACAAGCTGCTCGACATCTGCGACAACATCGCAGGACGCGCATTCTGCGCACTAGGCGATGGTGCAGCGGCCTGCGTGATAGGTGCAATTAAGTACTTCCGCGAGGAGTTCATCGAGGTTGGCACCCGCAACAAACCCCACGGTGGTGCGTTCACCGAAGATTCTGGTGATGAGAAATTGCTGATCGACGAGCCCGTCGCCCTGGCAGGGAGCAAATAAGTATGACGACAGTAGAGCGCAAGCCCGAGGCATCAGTCGAAACGGTCACGTTGAGCATCGACGGTATCTCGTGCACGGTGCCCAAGGGCACGTTGCTCATTCGAGCAGCAGAGACCGTCGGCATCCAGATTCCGCGCTTTTGCGATCATCCATTGCTTGAGCCCGTTGGTGCTTGCCGCCAATGTTTAGTGGAGGTAGAAGCGGGTGGTCGGCCGTTCCCGAAGCCGCAAGCCTCGTGCACAATCGAAGTCTCAGAAGGCATGGTCGTCAAGACCCAACTCACCAGTGCCGTCGCCGAGAAAGCGCAAGAGGGCCAGCTCGAGTTCCTGCTGATCAACCACCCGTTGGACTGCCCCATCTGCGACAAGGGCGGCGAATGCCCGCTACAGAACCAGTCAATGAGCCACGGCTATGGCGAGACCCGGTTTGATGACGTGAAACGCACGTATCCCAAACCGATCGCCATCTCGTCGCAGATATTGCTCGATCGCGAGCGTTGTGTGCTGTGCGCGCGGTGCACCCGGTTTTCCCAGCAGATTGCTGGCGACCCATTTATTGAACTGTTTGAGCGCGGCGCTCTCGAGCAGGTTGCGATCTATGAAGATGAACCATTCCAGTCGTACTTCTCCGGTAATACCGTCCAAATTTGCCCGGTAGGCGCCCTGACCGGTGCTTCATATCGCTTCCGGTCGCGGCCATTCGATCTGCGGTCCACACCGAGTATCTGTGAGCACTGTGCTTCGGGATGTGCCCAGCGGACGGACTGGCGGCGCGGCAAAGTGACTCGCCGACTTGCCGGCAATGATCCCGATGTCAACGCTGAATGGAACTGCGACAAGGGTCGGTGGGCATTCATGTATGCCCAGGACAACGCACGCATCCTCAATCCAATGATCCGTGACGATGATGGGGTGTTGGTCGAGACCAGTTGGACGACTGCGCTGGAAGTTGCTGCCGCCGGCCTGCAAGAGGCATTAGACGACGGTGGCGTCGGTGTACTTCCCGGTGGTCGACTCACCGCTGAAGATGCTTATGCATATGCCAAGTTTGCTCGCGTTGCGTTGGGCACCAACGACATTGATGCTCGCGCTCGCGCTCATTCTGATGAGGAGCTGGAGTTCCTCGCAACGGAGGTTGCCGGCACTTCGCCAGCCACCGGTGCGGTCACATATGCCGACCTCGAGCGGGCATCGGGCGTGCTACTTGTCGGTTTCGAGCCAGAAGAAGAATCGCCGATTGTGTACCTGCGGCTGCGCAAGGCACATCGCGATAATGGCGTGGCTTCGTTCGCGATCGCATCGTGGTCCAGTCCTGGTTTCACCAAGATCGGTGCCACGGTAATCGTTACTCCGCCGGGTGCCGAATCATCAGTTCTCTCCGCGATCGCCGGCGGCACTGCAGGCGGTACCGCGATTGGCGTGGCCGAAGCGCTGCGCGAGAATGGCATCATCCTGGTCGGCGAGCGACTCGCCGAGAGTCCCGGCGCATTCGGTGCGGTGATCGCACTTGCGCAAAGTACCGGCGCCCGGATCGCGTGGATTCCGCGGCGGGCTGGAGAACGCGGCGCGATTGACGCCGGTGCATTGCCATCACTGCTCCCCGGTGGCCGTTTGGTCGCTGATCCGGTTGCCCGAGCACTTGTCGGTCGCCAGTGGCATCGAGAGGTTCCCGCCGAAATCGGGCGTGATTGTAATGGCATCTTGAATGCAGCGAAGTCCGGTGAACTCGGCGCTTTGATGATCGGCGGCGTGGATCCTGACGACCTACCCGATCCGCAGCTCGCGCGTGACGCTCTTGAAAATGTGGGTTTTGTGGTCAGTCTGGAGATGCGGCCGTCCGGTGTCACGGAGTGGGCAGATGTCGTGCTTCCGGTTGCTCCAGCAGCTGAAAAGGCGGGCAGTTTTACCAACTGGGAGGGTCGTAAGCGGCGATTCGATCTCACCTTGCACGCCACCGGCGCGCTCAGTGATGGCCGTGTTCTGGATGCGCTCGCAGACGAGATGGGCGAGGATCTGCGGCTGCCCACTGAGATGGCTGCGCGCAACGAAATCGACTTGCTCGGTATTACCGCGGAGCGCCCGATCCCGGAACCGGTAAGCCAAGCAGTTGGAGTCAGCCCGGTTGCCGCGGGCCGCGCGGTTCTCGATTCTTGGCGCAGTTTGCTCGATACCGGTTCGCTGCAAGAAGGCGAGGTGCACCTCGCTGGAACGGCGCGCTCCGCGGTGGTACGACTGTCCGCCGCGACTGCATCCGAGATACGCGCGATACCGGGCGATCGGGTGACCGTGAAATCGCCATACGGCTCGATTACGCTGCCGCTGGAAGTAGCAGAGATGCCCGAGCGTGTCGTGTGGCTGCCGATGAAATCAATAGGCAGCGAATTACGCCGTGAACTTCGGGTTCCAGTCGGCAGCGTTGTCGACATCGCCGTGCACGCCGAAGGAGGGACCAGTCGATGAATCAGGTTCTCGCCGCAAAGCTTGGTGATCTACCCACGCTCTCGGACTTCGGTCACGACATCTGGTGGCTGATCATCCTCAAGACGGTCGGTGTCTTTGCCGTTCTCGTCGTGCTTGTGCTGTTCATGATCTGGTGGGAACGACGCTTGATTGGCTTCATGCAACAGCGTCCGGGCCCCAATCGAACGGGTCCATTCGGTCTGCTGCAGTCACTTGCTGATGGCATCAAGCTCGCATTCAAGGAAGAAGTCATTCCAGCGATGGCTGACAAGCCGGTGTATTTCCTGGCGCCAGTAATTGTGGCGGTGCCGTCGTTTCTCGCATTTGCAGTTATTCCGCTCGGACCGATCGTCAGCATCTTCGGCAAACACACCCCATTGCAACTTACCGATTCGCCCGTAGCGTCGCTGATTATTTTGGCGTGCGCGTCGGTCGGCGCGTACGGCGTCATTTTGGCGGGTTGGGCCTCCGGCTCAACATATCCATTGCTTGGTGGTCTGCGCGCGACAGCACAAATAATTTCCTACGAAATCGCCATTGGGCTGGCGATCGTTGGCGTGTTCCTGTTCGCAGGGTCGATGTCCACGTCGGAGATCGTCGCCGCACAGGTGCACCGGGTCTGGTTCTTCCTTCCACTATGCGTGTCAGCTTTGATTTACCTCGTCGCCATGGTCGGGGAGACTAACCGCGCGCCTTTCGATCTTGCCGAAGCGGAGTCGGAACTCGTTGGCGGTTTCCATACCGAGTACTCATCGATGAAGTTTGCGATGTTCTTCCTCGCTGAGTACATCAATATGGTCACCGTGTCATCATTCGCGACAACGATGTTTTTCGGTGGCTGGCGCGCGCCGTTTGGCTTGGGCGAAATGGCGTGGGCTAACAGTGGCTGGATGCCGTTGGTGTGGTGGCTTGGCAAGACATTGCTCCTACTCTCCGGATTTGTCTGGTTGCGCGCAGCGCTGCCTCGTGTTCGTTACGACCAGTTCATGGCGTTTGGCTGGAAGGTGCTAATTCCAGTCGGACTCGGCTGGGTGCTTTTCATCTCGTTCGTACGTACCTCGATGACCACTCACGGCGACAAACTGCCGGCATATGTGTACTTCGTGATCGCAGGCTTGGCCATCATCGCGATCGGCGTGATTTTTCTGCTGCGGCTGCGCGCAAAGCCGGTACGCGAAAATATCAACGCCAATCCGTCGTTCCCGACCCCACCGATGAGCCTCGTTGTTCCGGGATCGATGAACCGTGCCCGCCCCAGTGGCCGCAACCAGGCCCAGCTGAACCGTTCTGGGCGAGCCAAATCCAGTGCAGCGCTCGCGAAGAGTGGTGCGGCAAAGGAGTCCGCTGATGGCTAAAAGTTACCTGCCCGGTCCGCTTCAGGGCTTCGGGCTCACCCTCGCGACCGC
>JBDTCL010000303.1:0-14384 GCA_039923595.1 Antricoccus sp.
CTACTGCACCGGATCGTTAGCGAAGCCGAACAGCTTATTCGTGACCGTCTCGGCTCGATGGTGGTCTGAATATTTAGCTGGCTCGTCCAGAAGATTGAGCAAACGCGGTCGTCCGGCTGAATCGTTGGGTCGAGTTCGAGCACGATCCCAACGGTGCCGGTCCACTAGGAGGGGATGTGGGACATGCAGGTCGACCTGACCGCGAAGCTCAAAGACTTCGCCGCGTTCGCCCAGCAATACGTTCCGGGGGATCAGACGCGGCTGCTTTACGGTGACCCGCTCATTTTTTCGGCGCTGGCGAACAACAGACTCGAGCCGAGGTACGAGATCTCGCGGTTTCTGCTGGACCGAGGCGCCGTAGTGGCGGGTAGCAACTCCGAGGGCGATGGTGCGCTGTCGATCGTGCTCTCTCGCAAGCGGCCGAACGTCGCGCAGACGACCGAGCTGGTCAAAGACCTCGTCGCCCGCGGGAGCCGACCCGTCCCTGCGCGACAACAGGGGAGTGACGCCCACGCAATGGATCGCGCAACTGCCGCAAGGTGACGCGGAACTGAGCGAGCTGCTCGACTTCTGGTTCGCGCTTCCCGGACTGTCGCCCGCAGCGCCGAACCAATTCGGAAAATCTCCGATCGAACTGGCCGGCCCGTTCCCGCAGCGCGAAGACCGCGTCCGGGGCATGAAGGAGTACCGCGCCTGATCTGATCGGCAACAGCGGCCGATGAAACGTCACCCGCGCTGACCTAAAAAGAGCGCCTGAAGGAAGCGTCGCGAGAACCTCGAGCGTCAATCACGGCGGGAAGTTGGGACCGTCATCCTGTTCGCCAATCCAGATGGCAAGGGCCAAGTCGATGAACTTCTGGATTGATCGGCGAACCCGGTGGCGCCATCTGATCGAACGGTATCGATCAGGTATCGATCAACCCAACGATGCAACCTCCCTGTCTCAGCGACCGTCTATTCCTTCACCGTGTCCTCAGCGAATGAAGGATGCCCACACATCACGGCGCAGCCGTATGTCGGCCCCGCGAGTGCACCACAGTCCGGTCAGTACCTGGCGCCACAGCGTCCGCCGTGGGACCAACCACCAGCCAAAAAATCCAAGAAGGGACTGTTCATCGGTCGGGGTGCTCGGTGTTGTAGCGTTTCTGGTTGCTGGCTATTTCGTATTCGTCGCGGGATTCGGCGGCATTAAAAATAGTGCGGGGAAGATCGACAAGGTCGCGGACACCGACAAGGTCAGCTCAGCGAACCTCGGCAGTGACCCGCGATTGGTTGCGCCCGGTATCGAAACCACCATTGGTGCAACTAACGAATATTCCACCGCGATGGTCGATAACCGATTATCCAAGGCGGCGAACGGCGAAGCCCTCTATCAGGTGAGTGTCTCGGCGACGAAGGGTGCGATCAACGGGAGCGTTGATGCGTTGTATGCGGTGAATATCGACGGTCAGGAAAAGCCCGTCAACGTGCCGGCGCTCTCCAGCCCTAACTTCACAATCCTGGTTTCGGCGCCTAAAACAGCGCGATATTGCTGGTGCTTAACGCCACTGGCTACAAGCAATCCATCGATGTACGAACCGGCAAGCGTTCGGCCAAGCCGGTAAATCTCCTGCTTTACTCCGCCGTCGCCTCGGTATCGCCAGGTACAACTCTGAGCTATCCGAAACAGCCCATCATATATTCCCCAGGTTGGGAACTCCGGTTATACCAGTTACAAGCTAGGTTGCTCGGCAATCACCGCGAACGGGGTCGCTGCAAAGGGCTGTGAAACAGTAACGGTAAACGGCGGCACGGTCATCATTGCAGTGGATGTGGCTGCGCAGTCCTTCGCGATATCGATGCCGTTCGATATTCACGGCGTGGGCAGTGGCAAACCAGACTTTGACGTCTCGATGGCCGCGCAGTCCACGACGATCGCATTCGGATAGTCACCTAAACTGCGGTTATGGCGCAGAAATATCGAATCCTCGCAGTATGCACCGGCAATATTTGTCGATCACCAATGGCGGAGTACATGATCAACCGCGAACTTGAGCGTGTGGGTCTAGACGATTTAGCAACTGCCGATTCGGCCGGGATTGAACGCTGGGAGGTCGGAAGCAGTATTGATCGCCGAGCAGCGGCCGTACTCGATGCGCAGGGAATTGACCCAGCCGATCACCGGGCGCGGCAATTGCACCCTGAATGGTTAGTGGAACGCGACCTCGTGCTAGCGCTCGATAATGGTCACCTCGATGCGATGCGCCGCATGATGGCAGGCGAGAATGAGGCTTCGAAGATCCAGTTGCTACGTTCGTTCGATCCATCTTCGCCTGCTGATGGGGCCGAGGCGGATTTGTCCATCGCTGATCCTTGGTACGGCAATCTCGAGGACTTCGAGGTGACGTGGGATCAGATAGATGCGGCTTTACCTGGCATCGTGGAATTTGTGCGATCGCAAGTTGCTGACCGCGAGGAGGAGAGGGCATGACTGGGCCACACAATCACATTGTTGACGGTGCCGTGGGAGAACTCGATTGGGGCGCGGCAAATCGCGTCGTTGTCGGTGGCGGCCAGGCATATGCCGACCTTATCGAGAACCTTCGACAACTGCAGAACGGACTTGCAGACGCGCATCTGGACGAGCAGGAGGCAGCCGATATCAACGTGCAATTGACCGAGATTGTGCAGACGGTGCAAACCAACCGGTTCACCAGGGATCGTCCGCGCCAGTATGGCCGGCGCCATGATCTGATCGGGCGTGCTCAGACTTACGTACCGGCTTTCACCCTGGACTCACAGACCGACTCAGAGGTCCGTGGCTCGGTCTCCTTTGGCTCGTACTACCACGGCGACGGCGGCGCATTGCATGGTGGAACGGTGCCGCTGCTATTTGATGAAGTGCTCGGGCACCTATGCCACCGCGGCGGCCGCAAGCCTGCTCGCACTGCATTCATCAAGGCCGACTTTCGCTCCATCACACCACTGAACAAGCAACTCATCATTGAGGGGCAAATTGACCGCATTGAGGGCCGTAAACGTTTCGTCAGCGGCCGTCTGCTTGATGGGGACCGACTCTGCGCCGAAGTAACGGCTCTGTTCGTCGAGCTGTTGCCTGGGCAGCGTTAGGGACTCAACAGTATTCTCGAATGAGATATCTCAGCGCGCTGAGATGAAGCCAGCCAAGGGAGGCTCAATGTCTGATCGAGACGCAGTTATCGTCGAGGCAGTTCGCACGCCAGTCGGCAAACGTAACGGTTCGCTGGCTGATCAGCACGCGGTTGATCTGTCCGCGCAAATTCTCAACGCGCTTGTTGAACGCGCGGGAATTGATCCGGTCAACGTCGACGACGTGATCTGGGGATGTGTCCAGCAGGTGGGTGACCAAGCGCTGAACGTGGGCCGCAATGCTGTTCTTAGCGCCGGTTGGCCAGAGTCCGTGCCCGGAACGACTATCGATCGTCAGTGCGGCTCATCGCAGCAGGCCGTCCATTTCGCGGCGTCCGGAATCATTTCTGGCGAATATGACGTCGCGGTTGCTGGCGGGGTTGAAATTATGAGCAAGGTGCCGATGGGCGCCTCGACTGCTAATAAAGAATTCGGAATGGGCTTTAGCAAGCAGGAGCTCGATCGGTATGGCGTGCGGATGTTCAACCAAGGAATCGGCGCTGAAATGATTGCCGAAAAATGGGGCTTGTCGCGGCAGGAACTCGATGAGTTCTCTGGACAATCTCACGCGAGACTCGCAGCTGCCATCGACGATGGCCGGTTGCAAGAGCAGATACTCCCGATCACCCTGGGCGATGGTTCGGTCTTCAGTGTCGATGAAGGACTGCGCCGAGGTACAACCGCGGAATCCCTCAGCAAGCTCAAGCCAGTCTTCAAGGAGGACGGTGTAATTCATGCCGGAAACTCCTCGCAAATCAGCGACGGTTCTGCCGGGCTACTGATGATGACCTCGGCAAAGGCGAAGGAGCTGGGTTTGAAGCCGATTGCCCGCTTCCATACCGGTGCGGTTGCCGGATCCGATCCGGTAATGATGCTGACAGGACCGATCCCGGCGACGGCAAAGGTGTTGACGAAGGCGGGGTTGACCATTGACGATATTGGAGTCTTCGAAGTGAACGAGGCATTCGCTCCGGTACCGATGGCGTGGCTGAAGGAAACTGGCGCAGACCCGTCGCGGATGAATCCGAGCGGCGGCGCGATCGCTGCCGGCCACCCGCTTGGCGGTTCGGGCGCTCGGATCATGACCCAACTTGTGCACTATATGCGCGATAACAATATTAAATACGGTCTGCAGACGATGTGCGAAGGCGGCGGCATGGCTAACGCGACGATCCTCGAGCTGCTGTAGTTCACCGTTTGATCCTCACGTTGGGTCGGCACCGTTGCTGCAAACGATGCACGCTTTGTGAAGACGATTGCCGATCGAAGTCCAGACTCGATTTTGCGCTCACGATGCCACGTGCGCCGAATCTGCCGTTTTTGACGAGTGATGCAGGTTGTCGACGAGGGCGCGGACATGGGTGTGATCAAGGCGGCCGTGGGTCATGAGATTAGCGTCGATGGACAGGTATGTCGCGCCGCTTTCATGGACGTATCCACAATCGTTACCCGGACTGGTGATCAGCGGCAATATAGGAGCCGCCCCGATCTTGAACATAGTCATGCAGCCAACCGCCGTTACGACGCCATAACGAATCTCGCTAATACCGCCAACGCACACGTCATTGCGGACACCCCTTTCAGCCACCATATTCGGGTCTGCCCAGGTTTATTCGCGTGCGGTGGATCGCTTATGGTTTGGTGCCGCGCGCGGTTGGTGGTCAGGGCGTGCAGTTCGGTACTTGCGAGTTGAGTCGCTGTTCGTGGGGCGTGTCCGCCCACGAAATCTGGGTGGCCAGCACCGGTCGCTGCCGGGCTGAACGATAGAGGTAGTATTAGAGAGTTGTCCGGCGAGGGCGAGCGCACTTGATGCGACGCCGTTATCGACGGCGCGTGCGTGCTCAAATGATCAAATTTGCCGCCCGGGCCACGATCTGGGCGCAGCCAAAGCCGCCGCGGCGGTACCATTTGACGTAGGAGCACATCACATATGGCTAATGAAGTTCGTATAGCCGCGACCAAGCGGACCGAATTCGGCAAGGGCTCAGCTCGCCGAACCCGCCGCGAAGGCAAGATTCCCGCTGTTTTATATGGCCACGGCACCGATCCGGTGCATCTCGCGCTCGCCGGTCATGAATTGACGATGGCGTTGCGCAAAGGTGGCGTGAATACGCTGCTGACGATCGCTGTTGACGGCGACGACCAGCTGGCTCTGCCCAAGGCATTGCAAATCCACCCGCTGCGCAGAGTCATCAACCACGTTGACCTGCTCATCGTGCGCCGCGGTGAGAAGGTGACCGTCGATGTACCGATCATCGTTGTCGGCGAGGTCGCTCCGGGTGCTCAGGTCAATCAGGACCTCACGTCGTTGGCGGTCGAGGCCGAAGCAACCGCGATCCCTGAGTCGTTCGAGGTCAGTATCGAAGGACTTGCGGTAGGCGCCCAAATCCTGGCCGGTGAAATCACCCTGCCAGCTGGCACCACTATGCTCAGCGATCCCGAGAGCCTCATTGTGGCCATTAACGAGCAGCTGGAGGCCGAGGTCGAGAGCGAGCTCGATGCTGAAGAGCCAGCTGAGGGTGGTGAGGCAGCTGACGGCGCGCAAGACGAGGCCGCTGACGGCGGTACCTCCGAGGGCGAGCATTCCGAGGGTTCGGGCCAGTAGATGTCGATGCCAGGTCCGGCTACAGGGGCAATCCTTGTCGCCGGTCTTGGCAACCCCGGTGCGCAGTATGAAAACACCAGACACAATGTCGGATTCATGGTTGCCGATCTATTGGCCGCCAGATCGGGTGCTTCCTTTAAGAGCCATCGCGCGGGCGCGCTAATCAGCGAGGCTCATCTCGGTAGTCCACCTGCACCACGCGCGATTCTGGCTAAACCCTCGAGCTTCATGAATCTCTCGGGTGGTCCGGTGAGCGGCATTGCTAAATATTTCAATGTCGCGGCCGATAACATCGTGGTAGTACACGACGAGCTAGATCTGCCCTTCGGCACCCTCAAATTGAAATTTGGCGGTGGCGATAACGGCCACAATGGATTGAAATCGATCACCAAGTCACTCTCCACGCGCGATTACATCCGAGTGCGCATCGGTATCGGCCGCCCACCGGGTCGTCAAGACCCCGCTGATTTTGTGCTCCGAGGATTCACTACCACTGAACGGGCTGAAGTCGCGATACTCATCGAAGAGGCAGCCGACGCAGTTGAAATGATTGCCCGTGATGGACTTGCGGCAGCGCAGCACCGCGTTCATACCACTGAGACCCGCGCTTAGGTCTTGAGCCAGAGGATTGGCCGATGACATCGGACCTGCAATTTGCACACGAACTCGCCGCCAGTACCGGGGAACTACTTGTCGCCCTGCGTCAGCGGATCGGATTCGTTGATCGCTTCGCTCTCATGGACGCAGGTGATCGCGCAGCGCAGGTTCATATTGCTGGCGAATTGGCGAAGTATCGGCCGCATGATGCAATTCTTTCCGAAGAGGCCCCAGACAGTACTGCGCGACTGAATGCCGATCGAGTGTGGATCATTGATCCAGTTGATGGAACATCAGCGTTTGGGTTTGAGCGCAGTACCGAGTGGGCGGTCCATGTCGCGCTCTGGGAGCGTGGCCACATCGTCGTCGGCGTGGTTGGCCGACCGGCGACCGGCGAGATCTTCGATACCGGCACGGCCGCGATAAAACCGAAGCTTCATCAGGATTTGCGGATCGTATGTAGCCGCTCGCGCGCAACGCGGTTCGTCCACGCCGTCAGTGCGGACCTCGGCGCCAGGACGGTCGATATGTCATCGGCGGGGATCAAAACATTGGCCGTGCTCAATGGCGAAGCAGACGGCTATGTGCACAGTGGTGGTCAACATCAGTGGGACAACGCCGCACCGATCGCTATCGCGGCTGCGGCCGGACTGTATGCGGCACGGATTGATGGCACCAAGATCACCTACAACGAGCGCTCAACGTTGATCGCGGACCTGGTCGTCTGCCGCCCGGAAATCACCGAACAGCTGACTGCGGCAATTAGGCGCAATATCGCCTTGGCTTAGCAGCGGGTGCAGCCGAGACTCGTTGGTCGGCCCGGCGACGTACGATAGACAAACCCCTCGAAAACATAGCTTTCGAGGGGTATAACGCGTGCGTAGCTCCCGGAGGATATTTCGTGCCAGCAGTTCCACAATCGGTGATGACGTTGCGCGGGCTGTTGCCCGCCTTAGCCGGCGATCCAGCGGTCGCCCAGGCACTCACGGCCTTCGAGAGCGCCGGATCCGACGTCAATCTGCGCTGCGTGAGCGCAGTGCATCCATTTCTCATCGCTGCTGCGGCCGCGCGTATCGATGCGCCGACGATCGCAGTCACGGCGACTAATCGCGACGCGGAAAACATGGTTGCCGCGCTCGCTAGCGTGCTGCCACCTGAGCAAATTGGACACTTTCCGTCCTGGGAAACTCTGCCGCACGAACGACTTTCGCCGCGGACGGATACCGTTGGCGAGCGATTGTCGGTATTGCGACGACTTGCCTATCCAGCCGAGCACGGTCCGTTGAAGGTTGTTGTTGCTCCGATCCGTAGTTTGCTGCAACCAATGATCGCTGGACTGGGTGAAATTCGACCGGTACATCTGCGACCGGGCGATGAGGTGTCAATCGACAACATTGCAGAGGACCTCGTCGCGGCGGGTTATCACCGCACCGAACTTGTGGAGCGGCGCGGCGACTTTGCCGTCCGAGGCGGCATTGTCGACGTCTTCGCACCGACCGAGGAACACCCCATCCGAGTGGAGCTTTGGGGTGATGACGTCGACGAGCTGCGCTATTTCTCGGTGGCTGATCAGCGATCGTTGGGTGCGTCACCGGAGAGCTTGTGGGCACCGCCGTGCCGCGAGTTACTGCTCACCGATCAGGTGCGCTCAAAAGCCGCCGAGCTTTTGCACACCCATCCGGACCTCGCTGAGATGCTTGAGCCAATCAGCCTCGGAACTGCCGTGGAGGGTATGGAGTCGCTGATCCCGGTGTTGGTGCCGGATGCGTTGGAACTTCTGGTTCAGTCGATTCCCCGTGGATCCTCGATTATTTTGTGTGATCCGCAGCGAGCTCGGGCGCGGGCAATCGAAATGGTGCACTCGAGTCAAGAATTCCTCGACGCATCGTGGACCGTCGCAGCTGGTGGTGGATCTGCGCCGATTGATCTAGGTGCTGCGGCCTATCGATCAATTGACGACGTCCGCGAGGCAGCCGAATCGGCTGGTCAAACGTGGTGGGAGTTAGATCCTATTGGCGGCGAGGAAACAACTGGAGTTGATGCTCACGTTGTTCCGGAATATATCGGGGATCCAGATCGCCTCACAACTGACGTCAAGCAATATCTAGCCGATGAATGGTCGGTTGTGGTGACTTTCGCAGGTCACGGGACCGCCCAGCGAGTCGTCGAACGCTTCGTCGATGCTGATATTCCTGCTCGACTAGTCGAATCCGTAACCGATCCGATCGATCACTCATATGTAAATGTGACAACTGCGCCCGTCGGCGCTGGATTCTTAGCACCAGCGGCGCGGCTGGCATTAATCACCGAGGCTGATCTGATCTCACAGCGTGGTCGGACAAACCGGCAAGTGGCGAAAATGCCATCGCGTCGGCGTAATGCCGTCGATCCGATGCAGCTGCAGCCGGGCGATTACGTCGTCCATGAGCAGCACGGTGTGGGCAAATACATCGAAATGGTTCGCCGCGAAATTAACGGCGCTGATCGTGAGTACCTCATCATTGAGTACGCCGCGAACAAACGTGGTCAGCCGGGCGACCGGCTTTTCGTACCGACCGATCAGCTTGATCAAATTACTCGTTATGTCGGTGGTGAGCTGCCGTCGGTGAATAAGCTCGGCGGATCGGATTGGGCCAAAACCAAAGGTCGTGCACGCAAGGCAGTCAAGGAGATTGCTGGTGAGCTAATCCGGCTTTATGCTGCCCGAACGACTGCACCGGGGCACGCATTCGGTCCGGATACGCCATGGCAGCGCGAATTGGAAGACGCCTTCCCCTACACCGAGACCGGCGATCAACTGGCGGCAATCGACGAGGTCAAAAGAGACATGGAGAAATCTATGCCGATGGATCGAATTATTTGCGGCGATGTCGGATATGGCAAAACCGAGATTGCAGTCCGGGCCGCGTTCAAAGCCGTTCAGGACGGTAAGCAAGTTGCGATCCTCGTGCCAACAACATTGCTTGCACAGCAGCATTATCAGACCTTCAGCGAGCGCTTCGCGCAGTTCCCGGTGCGGGTCGCGCAGCTATCTCGATTCACCACGCCAGCGGAATCAACCAAGATTCTCGAAGGCATTGCCGACGGCACCGTCGATGTCGCGATCGGTACTCACCGATTACTACAGCCCTCCACGCGTTTTAAGAATGTCGGGCTTGTGATCGTCGATGAAGAGCAACGATTCGGAGTTGAGCACAAGGAGTACCTCAAGCAGCTACGTACTGCTGTGGATATGTTGACGATGTCAGCCACTCCGATACCGCGAACGCTCGAGATGAGCTTGACCGGGATCCGCGAGATGTCCACGATGTTGACCCCGCCGGAAGAGCGTCATCCGATTCTGACCTTTGTCGGCCCACAGAATGACAAGCAGCTTATTGCGGCGATTCGTCGCGAACTCCTTCGAGATGGACAGATCTTCTATCTGCATAATCGAGTCCGTTCGATTGATAAGGCAGCCGCCCATATTCGTGAGCTCGTGCCCGAGGCGCGAGTTGCGATAGCGCACGGACAAATGAGTGAAGATCAGCTAGAGTCGATCATGCTGGGGTTCTGGAATCGCGAGTATGACGTGCTTGTGGCGACCACGATCATCGAGGCTGGGCTCGACATTCCGAATGCGAACACGCTCATCGTGGAGCGCGCCGACTCTCTTGGGCTGTCGCAGTTGCACCAGATTCGTGGTCGGGTGGGTCGATCGCGAGAGCGCGCATATGCATACTTCCTTTATCCGCCAGAACGGCCGTTAGGTGATACTGCATATGACCGACTGACCACCATTGCACAGAACTCCGAACTGGGTGCGGGTATGGCCGTGGCGATGAAGGATCTGGAGATCCGCGGTGCGGGGAACCTGCTCGGCGGGGAGCAGTCTGGACATATTGCTGGCGTCGGGTTCGATTTGTATGTGCGGCTTGTCGGTGAGGCGGTATCGGCCTATAAGGGCGAGACCCCTGATGAGGAGCCGGTCGATGTCCGGATTGATTTGCCGGTCAATGCACACGTACCCCACGATTACGTCGAGAACGAGAGGCTACGTCTCGAGGTCTACCGCAAGATCGCCGAAGTCCGGACGGACGAGTTGGCAGCGGTGGTCCGCGAGGAACTCATCGACCGGTACGGGCCGATTCCTATCGAAGTGGAAAACCTACTGTCGGTGGCGAAGCTGCGGACTGCTGCCAAAAACGTGGGTGTCACTGAAATTTCCACTCAAGGAAAACAGATTCGCTTCAGTCCGATGGTGCTCTCAGACAGCATCCAGATGCGTCTCGATCGGGTATATAAGGGGGCGCATTACAAGCCTGCCTTGAGTTTGGTGTCGATTCCGCGGCCAACCGATGGTGCTGGTGTTGCGAGTCCGCCATTGCGTAATCAGGCGATTATCAATTGGGCCGCCCGAGTGCTGGACGATCTAGTGCCCGTCTCGGTTTCGGCGAGAGCCGGTTAGCGCCCGGTTCTTCGCAAATCAGCTACGGCAATAGTGATCGCGATCAGCACGAAGCCGACGCCAACGAGCGCTGCTGAACCGAGCGAATGACCAAAGTCGCCGGAGCTGCGAACGGCGGCGAAGAATACGGCGCCGACGATCACCTGGCCGAGAGCGATGCCAATGCGTTGCGCTGTTTGCAGGACGCCGCCAGCGGCGCTGCCGATGAGCGGGTCGACATCGGCTAGTGTCAGGGTCTGATTCGGGGTGACAACCCCACCGGACCCGAGTCCCATGACCAACAGCGGTCCGGCGAACGCCAAAATCGCATGGTGGCCGTCGTAGTTGAACGCGACGAGCGCAAGTGAAACGGCCCCCAAACCGAACATCACCGCTGAGATCACGACTAACTTCCTGCCGATTCTTGTCACCAGGCGCCCGGCGATCGGTGCTGAAATGGCGTTCCCGGCCGCGTACGCGGTGACGCCGAGCGCAGAGAGCAAGGCGGTATAACCCAGCCCCTGTTGGTAATACAGTGCCAGCACGAGCGGGAATCCCGCGAAAGCTGGGAAATAGGTCAGCCCGAGGAGCACCCCCGAGGTATACGAGCGAGTTCGAAAGAGCCGAAAGTCGACCAGCGGATCAGCCTTCATCTCGGTTAATCGTCGTTCACGCCGCACAAACAGCCACATCAGACCGCTAGCCGGAATGATCAGCAGCACCAGCCGAATGTCGTGTATTGAGTCATACTCGACCGCAGCGCCCAACACGCACAATGTCGCGCCGCCGATCAGCAGTGCCCCAATGATGTCAAGGCGATGGCGAGTACGCGCGGTAGGTTCCGGTAGTAATCGTCTAGCCATGATCACCACGATCAGACCGATAGGCACATTAACGAAAAAGACCAGCCGCCAGCCGAGGTCAGGTCCGCCCAAGGCGATCAACACGCCGCCGAGTAGCGGCCCCAGCGCGGTGCCGAGCCCGACTGTAGTTCCGAGGAAACCGAACGCCTTGCCGCGATCGGCGCCGGAAAACATCTGCTGGACCAGACCGGAGACCTGTGGATTGATCAAACCGCCCGCGATTCCTTGGGCGAACCGGGCAGCGATGAGCATGTCGGCTGAGGGAGCGAGACCAGCGAACGCACTGGTGAGCGCGAATGCGACGACCCCTAACTGAAACATCACGCGGCGGCCGTAATCATCACCGAGCTTCCCCGCCAAAACTGGCACCATGCCGAAGGTCAGGGTGTAGCCGCTGACCACCCATTGCAACTGTGAAGAAGTCGCGTCTGTTGCCTTGCCGATCGACGGCAGCGCGACATTGGTGATGCTGACATCGAGAAGGGTCATGAAAAGCGCGCTGCAGCAAACGGCGAGCGCGAGCCATCGGCCAGAGGACGGTTGATCAACGTCGGTCTGTTGACGTGCTTCGCTCACCGCACGTCGCTCAGTGGACTCATCCAGTTGTGCCCATTCCGATAAGGGCGCCGATGCCGTACGTCGCAGCCATGCCGATAGCGCCGCCGATCACCATACGCACTGTGGGTCGCGCGCCGCTCGCACCGCCAATCCGCGCTCCGACGTATCCGGTCATCGCGAGCGCAAGCAGGACTGCGACAAACGTAATCGGCACTCGAATCGACCTCGGAAGCAGCACGATAGTGAGCACGGGGAGCAACGCACCGATGGTAAAGGCAATAGCAGAGGCGATCGCCGCGTGGAGCGGATTAGTCAATCCGTCGGGGTCGATATTCAGCTCGGCGTCAAGGTGAGCGCCCAGCGCGTCGTGTGCGGTCAGTTCCTCAGCGACCTGTTGTGCGGTATCCGACGAAAGCCCTTTCTGCTGGTAAATCTGCGCCAACTCAGCTAGCTCAGTATGGGGATCTTCGGCGAGCTCAGCTTTCTCTTTGGCGATCAAGGCCCGCTCGGCGTCTCGCTGGGTGCTCACCGAGACATATTCACCGAGAGCCATCGACACTGCGCCGGCGACTAAACCCGCGGTTCCCGCAGTCAGCAGTGCCTGAGAGCTTGTCGTCGCCCCAGCCACCCCGATCACGAGTCCAGAGACGGACAAGATGCCATCGTTAGCGCCAAGAACGCCAGCTCGCAGCCAGTTAAGACGACCAGCTGAATTTTGATCGTGCGCTTCGCCAGGATGACCGATCGCACTGCGGGCTCGGTCGTCTTGAGCGGGTTCCGGGGTACCGTTTATCGAATCGGTCATATCGCTATCGAACCACCTCTATGTAGATGTGAGACTGTATGGCGTCGAACATCGCACCGGAAGGAACCTTCAACAAGTGACTGCACAGCTACGCCGTCGGATGTTCGGCGCGATCGTCGGAGTAATCATTGGTGTTGCGTCGATGACCGCGTGCTCTAATAATAATAATGACGTTGTCGCGCGGGTAGGCGACAAGACGATCACGGTCGCAGCGTTCGATGCTGCCATTAACGACGCCTACGCTGATCCAGTTATCGGGGCTATGGCAAAGAAGCAAGGTCAGGCATTCCGCACCAATTTGCTGCGGACGATGCTCCAGTCGCTGATCACCGACAAGATCGCTGCCGACATGAACATCACCCCTTCGGCAGCAGAATCGAAGTCGTTCGAAGACCTCCTATTCGGCGGATCTTCGGATGCACAACTGCAGCAGCAACTCGCCGCTCAGGGTCAGCTTTATACCATTCCCGGATTGCACGTGACCGCGCGAATTTTTTATATTGAGTCGGAGTTGGGCAGGCGAACGATCAATAAGTCCGAGGCTGACTTGCAGGCTGAGGCACTGAAATCATTGCAGAAATCTTCGACTACCTATGACCTCAAGCTCATCAGTGTGCCCGATCAAGGCACTGGCGATAAATATTTAGCATCCCTCAAGGCCGGAACTACGACGATTGTAAAAATTGGTGCTGAAGCCGGTCCCGCACCTGATGGAACGCCGCAGCCGCTGGATCAGCCGGGAGTGGAACTGAGCAAATTGCCTCCTGATGTAGCTGGGCAAATTCAAGCCACCGCTGAAGGTGGATACGTCGTCCTCAGTACCGGAGGAATGTTTTACCTAGCGCAGGTCGCCTCGATCACCGTGACACCACTGGATCAGCTCCAGGCACAGGCGGCCGATCAGGTTAATACCCAACTCTCGACACAAGGGCAAAAGACGGCCGGCCAACTCGCCGCGAAAATGACGATTTTCGTAAATCCGCGTTATGGCACCTTGCAGGAAACAAAAGATCAGTTGCCGAGTATTACCAACGCTGATCCTGGAACCTTCCAAACCCCACCGGCTAAGTCGAGTGCGCCAGCAGCGCCGGGTGCGCCAGCAGCGCCGGGTGCTCCTGGTGCGCCAGCTCCGACGGGCTGATAAATCATGGATGCGCACCCGGGACTCAATCGAGCGGTCGAGGTAATCGATCGTTTGCGCAGTCCGGGCGGTTGTCCGTGGGATGCGCAGCAGACACATATGTCGCTGCGTAAGTACCTGGTGGAAGAGGCGTACGAGGCTGTCGATGCGATCGGCTCTGCAGATCGCACGCACCTGCAGGAGGAACTTGGGGATGTTTTGTTGCAGGTGCTGTTCCACGCCCGGATCGCTCAAGAGGCAGT
>JBDTCL010000304.1:0-4230 GCA_039923595.1 Antricoccus sp.
AGGCCGCGTCCAGTCTCTAAATCGACGCCCGCACCGCGAGCCAGAATCACTGCCTCGACATTCCTTGCCGCTAACTCGTTCACGACTGCCGACCCGGCAAGGCCAGTACCACCGGCAACAGCGATCCGCATTAATAACTCCATCCTCGCGATTGGCTGCCTCCTACTTAGTAGATCACGCTCACTTGACACGTGACCATATGGTCACCTATGGTCATCCTGTGCACGATGATGACCTGGTATTCAAAGCCCTCGCGGATCCGATCCGCCGAATACTTCTGGATGCCTTGTACGAGCGAAGCGGCCGCACGCTCGGCGACCTGGAAAACGTCGTCAACCTCGTCACAGAAATGACCCGTTTTGGAGTAGCCAAACATCTGCGGCTACTCGAGGCAGCAAACCTCGTGATCACGAAAAAGTCTGGTCGCGAGAAATTGCATTACCTCAATCCGGTGCCAATCCAGCAGCTGCATCGCCGCTGGATCGGCAAATACACCGAGCAGCACGCCAGCGCGTTGCTCGATCTGCAAACTGAATTGGAGAACGAATCATGACCACTGTTGCGACCACCACCCCCCGCGTAGAACCAGCGAATATCCAAGTCTTCCGGGTGTACATCAATGCACCAGCTGAGCGGATTTGGCAAGCTATCAGCTCCGGAGAACTCTCCGGCAAGTACGGCTACGGCGGCACGATCGAAGCTGATCTCCAAGCGGGCGGTGATTACCGCCATAAAGCAAGTGCTCAGATGCTCCAGATGGGGCTTCCCGCAGTCGTGGTGACTGGCCAGGTTATCGAATCTGACCCACCGCACCGGCTCGTACATATGTGGAATCCGATCTGGAATGACGACCCCGATACGCGACTCACGTGGGAGATCACCACCGGCTCAAACGGCCTAAGCTGCGTGACTCTCACCCATGAATTGCTCGGTGCGGTTGCGACCGCTGCTGAGGTCGCCGGCGGTGGCGATCCAGAGAATGGCGGCGGCGGTTGGCCGTGGGTGCTCTCTAGCCTGAAGACATACCTCGAGACGGGCGACGTGATGCCCGGCAGCGGCGGCTGAGTCACGCCCGTCGAGCCATCACCTCCCATACCTTCAGCACAACTGATGGCGTGGGAAGTGATGGTGTGGGAAGTGATGGCCCGGTTAGGTCCCAATGCCCGACTCGACGCGGACGGAGTCAGCGCAGACCCCGGCCCGTAGCATCGGCGATGGAATGAGCGCCCTGGGAGGTCGAATGCATCTCGTACTCGAGACGGACCGACTGATGCTGCGGCAATTCACCTATAGCGATCTTGACATCCTCGAAGAACTCGACAGCGACCCGCAGGTGATGCGCTAGCTCAACGGCGGACATCCCACCCCGCGCGCGGTCCTGCGAGACCGCACGTTGCCGTCAATTCTCGGTGAATATCGCAAGTTCCCCGGCCTCGGGCGATGGGCGATCTAGGAAAAGCGCAAGTTCACTTTTGTCGGCTGGGTCAGCCTTCGGCCGAATGGTTCCGTGCACGAGGTTGAACTGGGCTACCGGTTGCGGCGCGCGGCCTGGGACCGCGGATACGCGACCGAGGTCGTCCGCGCCCTTGTCGATCACGCATTCAACGAGCTCGGCGTGCAACGTATCTTCGCCGAGACGATGAGCATCAACGCACGATCCCGATCGGTGCTTGAGAAATCTGGCCTGCGATTCGTCCGTACCTTTCACCTCGACTGGGATCAACCGATCCGAGGCGGCGATCAAGGCGAGGCCGAGTACGAGATTTGCCGTCCGGATTGGGTCCGGGCCCTGGCCCGCAGCCAACGTGGCAATCACAAACGGGCAGCGCAGGGTCACCGGATCGTTCGCCGTCGCCGCGCCAGACTGCCTCAGGAGCCGACGGCCGAACACATCTAAGCCCACCAGATCACCGCAAACGTGACGAGCACGATAGTGCGTTAACACGACCGACATCTTTCGACCAGTTCGGGACGCTATCGTCTGCCTATGACAACTTCGGACATCGCTTCGGAAAACGAAGCCGCCATCGCCGCATACGGCAGCAAAACTGTTGCGGTCGAACCCGGCGGCGTGGAGCACATCCCGGTTGAGGCGCGCCACGGCAAGCCCAGCCAGCTGTTCTGGACTTGGACCTCGCCCAACCTCGAATTCGCCACAATCGCAGTCGGCATTCTCGGCGTACTGGCTTTCGGTCTATCGTTTTGGCAGTCACTGCTCGCGATCGTGATTGGCACCGGACTCGGCGCGATCACTCAGGGCTTGCTCTCCACCTGGGGACCGCGTAGCGGGCTATGCCAAATGGTGTTGAGCAGACGCGCCTTCGGATTCTTGGGCAATATCTTGCCCGCCGGATTGAACGCGGTCGTCGCTGGTATCGGCTGGTTCGCCGTCAACAGCATCAGCGCCGCACTTGCACTGCATGCCCTCATCCCAGGCCTGCCTAGCGGTGTTTGCCTGGTGATCGTAGTGCTGGCCATGATGCTGATCGCATTCGCCGGTCATAACTTGATCCAGGCGTTTGAGCGGTATGCGATGCCCGCTCTGGCGGTAATCTTTGTGATCGGACTGTTCTTTATTTTCTCCAAAGCGAAGTTGTCTGCACCTGCAGCTGGCGGCGTTCCCGGTGGATTCTTGATCATGGTTGGCGCGAGCTTCGGCTACGCCGCGGGTTGGAATCCGTACGCATCGGACTACACCCGTTATCTGCCGACCAAAACATCAAAACGCGCTGTCGGTCTCTATGCCGCGCTCGGGGTTTTCGTCTCGTGCGTGCTCCTTGAGGCGGCAGGCTCAGCGATGGTCACCGCAGTTGCCAAGCCTGCTGTGGATCCCGGCATCTACACCAGCGTGATGCCCGAATGGCTCGGCAAGCTCACCCTGCTGGCCATCACGCTCGGCGCTGTCTGCGCCAACGCATTGAACGTGTATTCCGGATCAATGTCGTTCATGGCGATGGGAGTCAAACTGCCCACTCAGCTGGCCCGCGCGGCGGTCGCGGTCGTGATGAGTCTCGTCGGTCTGGCGGTCGCCTTTGGCGGCCTTGGCAATGCCGGGGCGAGCTACGAAGCATTCCTGCTGGTGATCGCATACTGGATTGGGCCATGGGTGGGCGTTGTGCTCGCCGATCGTCTGCTATTCAAAGAGGAAGATCTCACGGCACGAACCTCGGATACGAAGTTTCAGAACTGGGCTGGCCCAATATCGATGCTCACTGCCATGGTCATCTCTATTCTGCTGTTTTCCAATCAGGAGAAGTTCGTCGGCCTCGTCGTCAAGGGATTGCCGGGCTTAGGCGACATCACGTTCTTCATCGGATTCTTGATCGCATTCGGCCTCTACGTCGTGCTCGTTCGCGCGATGCGCCCCAGCACGACGTCGGTCAGGGTCGCGGCCAAGGCGCACTAGCCGTCTGCGGCCGGTCCGTCGACGTTGATCGTCGGCGTACCGGTGCCGCAGCGCACGATCACCGCACGCGCTCGGGCATCAGTCGGGTTCGATTCGCGGTGCACCGCACCGGCGGGTACATGCAAGAAATCTCCCGGTCCGGCCTCGACCACATGCTCGCCGTCCACTCCGGACTCCAGCCGCATCTTGCCCTCGACAATGTACAGCGTCGTTTCGTGATCGCCGTGGTGATGCCAGCCAGATACGACACCGGGATCGGTATCGACGGTGCCACTCCACATGCCCTGCTCTTGCAAGGCCACCCGGCGGCTCATGCCAGGCGTGGGATCGGCAGTATTTAGGTCGGCGTCAGTAACAAGCGCGCATGGTTGGGCACGATTTCGATCAATTGTCATACCTCGCAGGATTGCGCCAGTTTGCTCATCGGTCAAGTATGCGCCATTACGGCATGTCGGATGTGGTCGCGGTCACTGACTCACTTGGCCCACGGCGAGCGGCCCACAAGTCGTACATATGTGCGCTTCCATCGCCAGCGCACCAACGCGATTACCAAACCGATCGCTCCAATACCCACGAACACGGCGAGGATCAAGTACGAGGTCAGCGCAGCGCCATCAGCGCCTTGGGCGACGCCCTTGCGAGCCATCCCGAAGAATACGATTCCGGCGACGATAAAGCAGAAAAAGAATGCTGCCATAATCCATGGGTCCCGGATTGAGATGTTAAATAGCCCGCCTGGCTTGCTGATATAGGCGAACGGTTCTTTCGGCGGGATCGGTCGGTGGCCCCCGGTGCCGGTCGGTGTGGTCATCACCTCAGCTTAA
>JBDTCL010000305.1:0-4747 GCA_039923595.1 Antricoccus sp.
GTGGTTACCCGCACCCAGACCACGTGATGTGCCACACCGTGTCGCTGGCCGCGTGGGAAGCCACCGCTGATGCCGAGAAGTACCCCGAGACTGGTGAGCCCTGGCAGCCGCTCAAGATGTATTACAACATGGGAATGTCGCGGACTCGGATGACAGCGATTGACGAGCAAATGAAACTGGCAGGCAGGGAACCGGTCTATCAAGAATGGCTTGCGAATATGGGTGATCGTCCGGATTCGATCAACCGAGTCACGACCCGCGTACCCTGCGGAAATTACTTCGAGCAGCGTGACGATGCACTACGCGCGCATGCCACCCAAATTGATCCCCAGGGTCGCTGGTTTGCTGCCCCGCTTGACATTCAGCGGGCAGCTTGGCCGACCGAAGATTTTGAATTAGCGAAAGCTGCGTTTGAGGTGCCGGTGCCCGAGGACGATCTTTTTGCCGGTGTCCGCGAGCATCTCGCGGTGGCACCGGTAGCAGCACGCTCATGACTTCGCTCGCGCTCGTCCTGGCAGCCGGTCTGCCAGCTGATACAGACAAAGCTGCGCCACTGGGGCTTTTTATGATCCTGGCGCTCATCGTGGTTTCGATATTTTTGGGCCGCTCGATGATCAAGCACATTCGCAAAGTGCCGAAGTCGTGGGACGGTGCGGCGAGCGGCTCAGAGGACGGCCCGCGATTGGGTGAGCGGGCAGCTGCGACGATCGACAGTTCCGAGGATCAAGAGTCGACGAGTCGCCCGTCCTATCAAACCCCGCCACGTCTAGGAAATCCAGAGGATTACGCCGAGAAGGCCCGAGCCAAATCGGTGCAAAAATCCAGGGACGCGCGCAAGATCGCCGCGCGTAAAGCGGCACTCAAGTCCCGACCAGCAGATAGCAAGACCCGGTCTGCTAGCGATAAGTCCCGAACAAAGCGTCCATAATTCACGTAATGCTTAAGCGCCGACGGCGCGTAGTAGACGAATACGTCACCGGGTGATGCGCTCGATCTTGAGCCTATGCCGAATTCGGACGGCGCTCGGTCATAGCTTTGGTCGTCGACGGGTCGTGCGCTGGCAGCGCGGGCACCAGAATAAATTACGCCCGCCAAGATCGGCCATTCGCACTCGTGCCTGGCAGACCAGACATTGCGCTCCAGCTCGCCGATATACGTACACTTCACCGCCGTGTCGATCGGTTCGCGCTGCGCGGCCCTGGGCAGAGGGAGAATGCTCGTCCCGAACGGTGTCGATCCGACCTTTCGCCACACCGTCATGCATGAGTTCGACGAGATCCGCCCACATCGCGAGCCATTCGGATTTGCGCAGCAATCGACCTTCCATCATCGGATCGACACGATGGCGGTACAGCAGTTCAGCGCGATAAATGTTGCCAACCCCAGCAGCAATACTTTGATCCATCAGCAGCGCCGCAATAGGTGCGCGCGAGCGACTGATCCGCTTCCACGAGATCAGCGGATCGGATTCTGATCGAAGCGGGTCCGGTCCGAGTCTCGCCAGAATGGTATCGACCTGGATAGGGTCGAGGATTTCGCAGGCGGTTGGTCCGCGCAGATCGGCGGTATTGCCCCCGTCGTCTGGTCGGTGCAGACGCCACCGGAGCGCACCGACAGGTTCGGGTGGGATCCCATTTGTGAAAGCGATCTTGCCGAGCAGCCCAAGATGAACATGCACAGTGAGATCATCAAAATGACAGAATAGATGCTTGCCGTATGCTTCGGCCGCGGTCATCACCCGCCCATCGAGCACGGCTGATTCGGTTGCGAAACGGCCTTGCGGACTTGTCGAACGCGTGATGGCACCAGCGAATCGGCGCTGATACTGCGAGGCAATGCGATGGAGCGTATGCCCCTCAGGCATGCGGATCCGAACTGTGTCCGCCGAAGACCTTCTTAGACGGATCGACCACGGTGGCAGCATTGTTGACCGCGGTTGCTGCCTCGCCAAAACCGACCGAGATGAGTCTTACCTTGGCATCCCAGTAGTCGTGGTAATCAACGATGTCGCCCGCAGCAAAGACTCGTTCCACGTTAGTGCGCATACTCGGATCGACAACAATATGTCGTTTATGTTGTTCCAAACCCCAGGTGGCAAAGGCCGATAGGTCAGCGGTGAAACCGAGTGCAGCGACAACCGCCTGCACCTGCAGTGTTTGCGCGTCTCCGGATTTGCTGTCGAAGATTTCCACCTCGCTGATCTGGTCGTCACCGAGGATCCGGCCGACCTCCCATGGTGTCATTATTTTGGTAGCTCCCGCGCTGACCCGTTTGACCGTCCCTTCGTGGGCACGAAATTGCGGTCGGCGATGGATAAGTGTGATGGAGTTTGCCACGTTTTCCAGGCTGAGCGCCCAGTCGAATGCCGAATCGCCGCCACCGACGATGAGTACGTCGAGATCGCGCAACGCGTCAAGCTTCGGTACGAAATAGCGCAGCCCGCGATTCTCGTACGCTTCGGCATCAGGCAATGGCCGCGGTGTGAAGGTACCGATACCCCCGGTAATGACGACGGCCTTTGCGTGGACGATCAGTCCACGATGGCTGGCTACCTCGACATAGTCGGGATGACTAACGAGGCCCTCCGCGCGGTGACCGAGAAGATATTGCGGAGAGAATGGCGCAACCTGATCGACCAGTGCCTCGACGAGATCCTGCCCTTTGATTTCGGGAAATCCGGCTACATCAAAGATGAGCTTCTCTGGATACAACGCGGCGACTTGGCCACCGGCCTGTGGAAGCGAATCCATGATGGCCACTGACATGCCGCGGAAACCCGCGTAGTAGGCGGCGTATAGCCCGGTCGGGCCAGCGCCAATAACAAGGAGATCAATATCCTGGCTCTGTGTCATGCTCTGTGTCATGGGCTTCACCGTAGCGTGGAACACTCGCACGTGCGACAAGCCCGCTCAATTCGCGCAGAGTGCGGTGCAAGTCAACGCCGTCTCGTTGAGAAAATTGTTATCGCGAGATGATGAGTCTGCAGGGCCCCTTGCCGTGACCTGGCTACGACTTTAGGACTGGTAGGGCGATTGGTCTGGCCGTGCGCGGGACGGCAGGCCGAATACAGGAACAATTGGGTTTGGTCAATGCTGAAAGATCCCGGATTGATCTCACGTGGGCTGCCTCGGATTGATGGGTCGATGGATACCTACCAGCGGACCGCATACGAGGTGTAGTCCATGATCGTTAAAATTGATTGAGGGCGACAGGGCGCCTGACCGCCCACTTGGAGGCCTAGTAATGATCGATCTTGTTCGCGAAGGTGATGTCTTTGTACTGACCATGACGGCGGGAGAGAATCGTTGGACAACCGAGTTCACGAGGGCGATGGCAGCGGCGCTTGACACCGTGGAAGCCTCGGAGGGGGCGGCTGCACTGATAACGGCATCGGCCGATCCAAAGTTCTTCTCGAACGGGCTCGACTTGGACTGGCTCTCCTCTGATGGCGTCCATGCTGGCGGGGACCGCGCCGTCTTCGGGCAGGAGTTCATGGCGTTGATGGCGCGCATCATCACCTTCCCGATGCCAACAATCGCCGCAGTTGGGGGACACGGCTTCGGTGCTGGCTGCATGCTGGCGCTGTGCCACGACCTTCGGGTGATGCGAGAGGATCGCGGCTATCTCTGCGCCAATGAGATCGAGTTAGGGATGAGCATTCCGGACGCCGAACTCGCCCTTTTTCGCCATAAGCTCTCAGCGCCTGTGTTCCACGAAACTGTGGTGCTCGCTCGGCGCTGGGCGGGGCCAGCCGCCCTGGACGCCGGCATCGTGCAGCACTTGGCATCGGCCGATCAAGTGGTGTCGGTCGCTACGGCGCGGGCCGGTGAGCTTGCCAGACTCGGTGCGAACCGGACTGCTATGGCGCAACTGAAGGAATCGCTGTATGGAACGAAGTCCGCGATCCAAGGCGAAGATGGACCGGCCCATCGGCTCCGTCACCGTTGAGGAAGGTCGAAAGTAACTACCGAGGAGAGATACGCCCTCCGCGCGTTACGGCGAGCCCGCGGCCAGTCTGCGGGCGTACTCCTCGCCGGTGATGGTGCCGCCCTCGGCTTCGGCACGACCCAGGTCTTTGGGCGGCAATACCGATTGAAGGCCATCGATCCGTTTCCATGCTGGTAGCGGCTGCTCGCCATTGGCATCGGGCACGTATGGCGACTGTTCTGTCCTCGTGTGCTTGTGGATGTAGCGGCCGCAGTTGATGAATACCGAGTCCACTTTGGCAATCACGACTACATCGGCACCGGGAAATGATGCCACGATCGGGTCGTGATCTGGGGCCAGCGAGGCCGATGCCTGCACCCGCAGGCGATGCGGTGTCTCCAGGTCGATGAACAGTAACCCGATCTTTGCAGATGTCGCGATGTTCCCCATCGATAAGTACATTCCGTTGCCGTCATAGCTGGGAAAAGCGAGCGTGGTGGAGTCGAGCACTCGCACGAACCCTGGCGCCCCACCCTTATAGGAGACCGTCGGTTCGCCTTCATCATTGACGGTGGCGAGGAAGAAGAAGTCCCGCGAACCGATGAACCCCGCGGCCTCGTCGTCGATGGTTGGCCGCACCATCACTTGCACGAGGGCGTCCGCCAAGGGCCGACTATCAAACGAATCTTGGAACCGGCGTTGGTCTGGGGTGTAAAAATCGTCCATGCCCATTGACGATAGACCGCCGCGAGTGTGAGCTAGGGACGGCTACAGACAATCACACCGCCTGGCCGAAAAGGTGTTGCGGTCGATAGGTCTG
>JBDTCL010000306.1:0-5726 GCA_039923595.1 Antricoccus sp.
TCCGATGATTGCGCCATTGGTGCCTCCATGACTCGTCCGACACCTACCTGATGTGGTGTGTCGGTTGTCACAATCACTGTAGGCATCGTCATTGCCGACCGTCGAGGCGGCTAGCGCACCACTAGGGTGAGCGACGTGCAGTGTGATTATTTTGAATCGGAAACCTGCCGCTCATGCACTCTGATGACCGTGCCGTACGAGGTGCAGTTGCTGCAAAAGCAGCGGGTCGTGGCGAGTCAAATCGCCAACGCGCCCAATCTGCAGTGGTCTGAACCATTTCAAAGCCGGGAATCTGGTTTTCGTAATAAGGCCAAACTGGTCGTTGGTGGAACAAGTGATTGCCCCACTCTTGGCATCCTCGATAGCAGGGGGCACGGAGTCGATCTGTCGCATTGCGGGCTATACGAGTCGGGGCTCGCGACGGCATTCCCGATGCTTGCTGAGTTCATCAGAGTCGCCCGTCTCGTTCCGTACGATGTCCCCAACCGCTCGGGTGAGTTGAAATACCTGCTATTGACCTACTCTCCCGGTGGTGAGCTCATGCTCCGATTTGTGTTGCGTTCGCAATCGCAGCTGGCCCGGATCCGCTCGCAACTCGGCAAATTGCGCTCCTTAATTCCGCAACTGCGGGTTATCTCAGCCAACATCCAACCCGAGCATAAAGCGATCCTGGAGGGCGATACGGAGTTCTTACTTTCCGACGAGGACACACTTGCGATGCAGATCAATGATGTGACCCTGTACCTGCGGCCGGGAAGTTTTTTCCAAACCAACACTGCAGTTGCCGCGGCGCTCTATCGGCAAGCAGGCGGCTGGATTGATTCGACTGCACCAACAACTATTGCGGATTTGTACTGTGGCGTCGGCGGCTTTGCTCTACATTGCGACGGCCCAGGCCGCGTGGTCACCGGTGTTGAGATAACTGCCGATGCCATCGCCAGCGCCCAGCAGAGCTCCGAGGCTCTCACCTCGACCGCACAATGGGACTTTAGGGTTGGTGATGCCTCCATCGTTCCGTTCGTTGACTCTGCGCCAGAGGTCGTCATCGTCAATCCCCCGCGACGGGGAATCGGTGCTGCATTGGCTACGACCATTAATCAAAGCAGCACACAAACTGTGATCTACTCCAGCTGCAATGTGCGATCACTCGCCAAAGATTTAGAGATCTTGTCCCGCTTCGAACCGATCCGTGCTCGGTTGTTTGACATGTTTCCGCAAACCCAGCACCACGAAGTCATGCTCCTGCTGCAAGCACGTTGACCACGCCGCTAAAAGCCTTGGGGACTCGTTGCGCCAAGGGCACTATCAACGATCGTCCCCACGGATTGGACGTGAACCTCAACAACGACGCGGTCAAAGCTTCATAGCGCCACGTCGCGCGTCGCCAAGATCGTTGATAGCGCTGCGGCTCGTCTATGACGATTGCATCGATCGCAGCCTGGGCGTGCGCGAGACCGAGTGCAATCCCCTCCCCGGTAAGGGCGTCGATGTATCCCGCGGCATCGCCGATCAGCAAGCTGCGTCCCTGGCGCACCGCTGATGCGCGCTGGCGCAGCGGGCCCGCACCGACTACGGTTCCGTGCAACAAGTCGTGCAGCCGATTTAGTTGCGGTATACCACGAAGGTGCTCATCAAAGGACGCGCGGGTAGCGCTCAGGACCGCCACCCCAATCAAGTCCGTTGCCACCGGAGTCACATATATCTCGCAGTCCCGCCCCCAGTAGACCTCGACGTGGTCGGTCCAAGGCGCGAGTGCGAAATGGGCACGCTGTCCGAAACGGCGCGTTTGCGGGCTCTTGATGCTTAAACCCAAGGC
This sequence comes from Antricoccus sp., assembly GCA_039923595.1. GTDB lineage: Bacteria > Actinomycetota > Actinomycetes > Mycobacteriales > Antricoccaceae > Antricoccus. The sequence continues at coordinate 1,817 of JBDTCL010000306.1, forward strand.
TCTTCGCACGTGCGAGTGCAAGCCATCGGCGCCAATCAGATAATCGTAATGATGCCCATCAACCTCGACATTGCTTCGATGATTGACAATGTCTATCGCGCGTCGATTAACGATGTGCACTCCGGTATCTTTCGCGGCCTCGGTAAGTGCGGCGTGCAACACCGTGCGCCGGACTCCGCGTCCGCAGCCGCGACTGAACGCAGCTTCGGCGACATTCTTTCCAGCGCAATATCGGATTCCCATAATGTCGTGGCCCACCGGGTCAATCCCGATCTCATGAAGCGCACCGAGCGCGCTCGGCATCAAGCCCTCACCGCACGCCTTATCGAGCACCCCAGGTCGTCGTTCCCAGACCGTCACGTCCAATCCCCGGCGCGCGGCGAGAATTGCCGCAGCCAACCCGATAGGGCCGCCGCCAATCACCAGCAAATCCCTCATAACTGGCGGTCCGCTGAAAGTTCGCGTAGGGCCGCATTCTCAGAACGAATTCGAACCCGGAGCAAGATCGCATTCAGAATCGTAAAGACGGTCGCTGTTATCCACGCGGTATGCATCAATGGAAGTGCGAATCCTTCCACTACAACCGCTACATAGTTTGGATGCGTGAAGAATCTATAGGGACCGGATCGAACTGCACTCATGCCTGGAATGATAATAATCTTGGTATTCCATTGATGCCCGAGCGTGCGAATGCACCACCAACGAAGTGCCTGGGATGCGATCAGCAGCAGTCCCATCGCAATCGCTAGGCCAACATAGAACGGTGGTCGAGCAATCCAGACCTCCGCCAGCGCGCCCGCGAGAAGCGCCGTATGAAGAAAGACCATGGGCGGATAATGCGAAGCTCCGAATTCGCGCCCACCGCGCTGCATAGACCAAGTGGTGTTGCGCTTGGCTACACGCAATTCCGCGAGCCGTTCGAGCCCTACCAAACCCACTACCACACTGAAAAAAATCGCGCTGCTCATCCGGTCTGCTCCGATGCCCGCAACAGCACGATCTCCGAACAAAACCCTGGACCCATCGCGATCAATAGCCCATAAGAGCCAGCAGGCGGCGGACGATCTTGCAGCGTATCGGCCAGCACATGCAAGACCGACGCTGAAGATAGGTTGCCGATCTGAGCAAGCGATTTCCAGGTGACCGCAAATTCGTCCGCGGAGAGGCCGAGCGCGCAGGCCATCGCTTCGAGGACTTTCGGGCCGCCGGGATGGGCGACGTACCAACCGATATCTGACCGGCTCAGCTGATGATCTGTTAAGAAGCGGTCAACGTCTTCGGCGAGATACTTCTGCACGACTGCCGGAACACTTGCATCTAGAACGATCTGCAGACCGGAGCTCGTTACATCAAAACCCATCGTGCGCTCAGAGTTCGGATATAACCGGCTTCTCGTGGCAACAATAGACGGTCCACCGCGGCGCGCCGCGCGTTGCGAGCCGACTGCGATAACCGCCGCAGCGCCATCGCCGAAAAGTCCGCTCGCGACGATATTCGCCGTTGATCTATCGCCGCTTTGCAATGTCAACGAGCACAATTCGACTGCCACCAACGCAGCAGTCTGATCGGGGTGACCGAGGAGGTAATCATTCAGCCTGGAAATCCCTGCTGCACCAGCGACGCATCCCAGGCCGACCAGAGGCATCCGAACGGTATCCTCGCGCATCGGCAGTTGGCCGATGATTCGAGCATCCAGTGACGGGATCGCCAGTCCAGTCACCGTGGCACTGATCAGTAAATCGATCTCGTCGAGTGGCACACCGGCCGCATCCGCCGCAGCGACCAACGCCCTCGCACCGAGATCTACTGCTGCCCCGAGATAAGCATCATTGGCGGCGCCGAAGTCACGAATATTGCCATACTGCTCCAACGGAAGCGCGGTATGACGGTAATCAACACCGCAATTGGCGTGGATGCGACGCACCAATCGGGCACTTGTGCCATCACCGACGGTCGCGATGAACTGTTCGGTGATTTGTTCCTGCCGATAACGGTGGATCGGTAGTGCGCCCCGCACAGCACGGATCTGCATGCCGGTCACGCCGAAATCACCAACATCACCGCATCGAGAATCGCGATCAAGATCGCCGCCTGAAACGGACGCCGACCCTTCCCCCGGCTAGCGATCACAAGCAGCACCACAATTGCAGCGAGTAATGGCCAGCTCCAGACTCGCACCCCGCCCGCTGGCCCAAAGGCCACCACAGCCGATCCTAAACCGAGAAGCAGTACGGCCAGCCGCGTCGTCCAGGTAGCACCCAGTCGATGCGGCAGTCCGCGCACGCCTGTGCGTGCGTCGATATCTAGATCGCCGAGCGCGTTGAGTAAATGTGCGGCGACCCCTAACACCGCTGCGGTCACAGTCATCCACCACGGGGCCAGTTTTGCTGTCGGCCCGGCGAGATCGACGATGGACGGTAACGAACCAAAGGCGACCAGGTACGGCAGCCACGACCACACAGTCGATTTCAACCAGATGTTGTAGACCTGCCCCCCGCCCACAAGCAGCAGCAGATGCACGCTCGCGCTTCGCCAACCCAGCAGCGCTGAGAGTCCCACGCACCCGACGGCGGCAATCACCAGCGCCATCCACACCATGCGGATGCTGAGCAGTCCTGCCGCAACGGGCTTATCGGTGCGGCCTGCTGATTTGTCTCGGTCGCTGTCGATCAGGTCGTTGACCCAGCCGATGGTGAGTTGACCAAGAGCGATCGCGGCGCCTAAAACTACGATTGTGGCCGGCGGTAGACCTGCTCCAATTGCCAGCAATATGCTCAGGACCGTCACCGCAAGCGACGGTCCTGGATGAGCGGACAGCAGCAGCGCTTGCAGCGTCAGGCGGATACGGGACACACTTGGCATGACGGTCATATTTCGATCAGGATTGTGCAACAAGTCGCGGCCTGCTCTCACGGACCACTTCTGAGCCCGCAGCCGCAGGCCCCATCACATCTTCGCTCACCTCAGCGTTAACCGCGGTAGTACCGCCGGTACCACGTATCGGCATGATCGCATGTTTCCTACCGACGCTTGCGCCAGCGGGCACAACCACCTCGAACTGCGTCATACGTTGGTCCTTGCTTTCGTGAAAGTCGGTTGAAACAACGACCTTCACACTACGCACGAAAACGGTTTAAGCGTGGCTTCAGCAATCGCCTGAGGAACGGATCACCAATCAATGCCCCTCTGCGAGAAATAAAGGTAAATTAACAATATGGTTCACGTCCAGCGCACATTCACCGTCCCTGTCGAAATCACCCGCATCGCTGCATACCTGCGCGATTTCGCTAATGCCGTCCAGTGGGATCCCGGGACGATGACTTGCACTCAGTCCACACCTGACCCGATAGCTGTGGGGACCAAGTGGGACAACTTATCGAAGGTACTCGGTCGCGAGACAGAGCTCATCTATGAGCTCACCCAGGACGCTCCCGATCACATCACCTTTGTCGGCAAGAACAAAACGGCGACAAGTATCGACGACATTCGTCTGAGGAAGATCAATGATGAGTCGACGGAACTCGTCTATGTCTCTGATGTGACCTTCAACGGTATCGCGAAAATCGCTGGACCGATATTGAAATTCAAGTTCGAAAAGATTGGTGATGAGATGGAACGGGAAATGCCGGGAATCATTACCGCCAACGCCTAAACTTCGCCTGGCCGCGACAGGACTCCTCCTGGCCGCGACAGTTTCCACGACCGCTGTCGTTACGCTTGCTGCATGATCAATTCGAATCACCGATGGCAGTCCGTCGCGATTGCCTCTGACATCACGACCAAACCATCAGCGATCATCTTCGAGACCGATCAGTTCATCCTGGTCCGGTTGGGTGAGAATGCGCCCGCAGTAGTCCTGCGGGCACACTGTCCGCACCGGCTCGTCCCGCTCACCGCAGCGACTGTCGTG
>JBDTCL010000307.1:0-2655 GCA_039923595.1 Antricoccus sp.
CCGACGGCACCGCCTCACGGGTCGAATTAGGATACTGCCCTTTCGCGACCTTGTCCCCCACCGCGCCGGGGCCATAGGTGAAGTATGCGTCAATGACGCCGTCAGCGTAAAGCTTTTCCACCGCGTCTTGCGACTGCGGATAGGTGCTGCCGCCCTTCCACAACGAGGGTGCGATGGCGTTTAGTCGATCAAATAGCTTCTTCGCCGCGGGCGTGTACTTGGACTGGTCGAACGACCCGGAAAGACTCCCCGGTCCGCCAACGGTGTCGTACAGAATCGTGCGGACCGCCATCGATCCGGTGAAGTCAGGCAACGCCGGATAAGTGAACCGGCCAGGATGCGCCTTCGCCCACTCGAATAGGGCGCTTACCGAGGCCACATCGGAACTGGAAAGTGCGGCACTGTTATAAACCAGAGCCGAGTCTGCTTGCTGCCACACCGATTCGCAGCCATTAACCGGAACGCCGAAATCACTACTGACAGCTGGATTATTGAAATCGACGTACTTCGCGTTCGGCAACGACTTGACCCATCCGCAGTACCAGATCTTGGCCTGAACGCCGGTGGCGAAGTTTTCACCGTTGATCCAGATCGCGTCCACTGCGCCGCCAGTGCTCTTGCCGGCCGTCTTCTGACCAAGCACGGTATTCACCGCATCGCCGGTATCAGTAATTTTCACCTGATTGAGGGTGACGCCAACCTTTTTCAGCTCGTCTGCGACATAGCCGCGGACGAACGTATTCAACGTGTCGTCGCCGCCGTACATATACCAATTGACGGTCTGCCCTTTCGCCGCCGCGAGCACTGACTGCCAGTTCGCTGGATCCAACTTGGCCGCAGCGGGTTTGCCGCCCGACGATGAGCATGCGGTCAGCGCGAGCAAACTGATCGCCATAATTACGATCATTCGCCGGCGGAATCTGCTCATCCCATCTCCCTATGCTGCTGTTCTATGGATGGCTCGTTGTCGGGTGCGGTGCACTGTTCGATCGATGCGGGTGGGGTGATCGCTCTGGTCTGGCGCAGGAGTGTGACGCCGCGAACGACCCGCTGCACGGCGGTGATGGCGACTGCACCACTCCATATCCAGGCGATCAGTTCGGCGTGAGCTGGTAGCGCGCAAAACAAGACGTACACGATCACGGTCTCAGTACCCTCGGCAAGACCGCCGACAAAACGCAGCGAGCGGTCGTCATTTTCGCTCCCACCACGCCGTTCGAGCAATGAGGACAGGGCGAGGAGGGCGGTGCCGGATACGTAGTACGCACTGAGCAATACCAGGGCGGCGAGCCGCGCAGTTGGCACCGCGATTGCAACGCCAACGATGAATCCGGCATAGATGCTGAAATCTGCGACAATGTCGAGAAAGCCGCCCAGCTCAGTAGCTCCGCGGCAGCGCGCGAGTGGGCCATCCAAGCCGTCGAATAACCGGTTGGCCAGCCACAAGATCAGTGCCACCGTCCAGGCACCGAGCCCGGCACTCACACACGCTCCGACACCGAGGAGCCAGCCGATGATGGTGAGCGCCAGCGGCGGCACGCCGAGGGAGTCTAAGCGAGCCGCTACTGCATTCAGTGCCGGTGCTGCTACACGGCGAGCGCGATCGTCAAGCACCGGTACGAAGGGCTGGCATGGGTAACAAGGTGCGCAATGCGACGTTTTCGGCTGGATCCAGAACGCTATGCTGCACACAGGCCGGGACAAGTTCGCCAGTTTCGGGATGTGCCATCGCATAAGAGCACGCCAGCAATCGCTCTTGCGCGGCAAGTATTCGCGGCTCGCTGCTGGTCGTCCCCGCCTTGATCGCATCCCAAGCCGGATTGACCTCAGTGGCATCCATAAATGAGTGCATAACAAATGTTACTGGTCTAATCCGGTGATAGCGCAGCAGTCGCCTAATACCGACTTTGCCGAGCATGCGGCGCGACCAACCCACGAAGGTGACCGCGATAGATGGGTGAGCGCCGATCACCCGGACGATTTTGCCGATCAACGCTGGTAGCGGGGTACCGGCAAAATCGACTCCGCCTAGGTAGCGAAAGAACAGGTCACGGGTGTGCAGATCGGCAGGGCTCTGATCGTCAAGAATCGGAAAATATTTTTTTCCCACGTAAAAACCGTAGGTAGTGCGGTTGCAGCGCACGTCGCCGACCTGCAACGCCCGGTACGGTAGCCGAGCGCCGGCGCCGGTCTCGATCTGCCTCCACACATCGTCGGCGCTGGTGTCTCGATATCCTTCGTGCCAGCGCCGGTCATCGCCGATGAACGCGGCGGGTTGGAAGGAGAACAACCCGAAACCGTAATCGTGACACTCGGTGATCACCTCAGCGATCTGGTCAAGGTTGCGCGGCGTGACTGTCATATTGTGCGCGAGGAAATAACGCACTCCATGCTCGCGCCGCATCGCGGCAAATTGGTCTGCAAACCGGCGCCGGTATGGGTGCAACGATTTTTCGTCCGGAGGTCGTTCGATGCCGCGTCGTCCGAACATCAGCATGTCGAAGTGCCCAGCGAACGATACTCTCGGTAGCCGCGGTTTACCGTCGGGACCAAGGACGAGGGCGCTCAAGTAGTCGGGGTCGAAATCACCGTGGCTCATGCTCATGGGCTCACGGCCCTGCTCGCGCATCGCGAGTATCGCTTCAGCGTGATCGT